>JACPAN010000018.1 GCA_016180815.1 Elusimicrobiota bacterium | reverse complement strand
GCCGCTTGGCGGCCAGGGCCGTGCTGAGCTTGGCGCTGATCGCCATCGGTCTCGCCATTTGTTTGATCGGCGGCCTATTGACCATTTCCATCATCGGCGCGGCCGTCGGCATCCCGCTGATTATTTTCGGCGCGGCCGTCGTGCTTCTGGCCGTCTATCTATTGTTCGGCGGCGGAAAAATAAAAATCATCGATCTCCGCCGGTTCTATTGAGGATTGGACCGGTTCTCCGAGAGGGATTTGCTAAAATAACTTCGCGGGGTAGAGCAGCCTGGTAGCTCGCGAGGCTCATAACCTCGAGGTCGTTGGTTCAAATCCAACCCCCGCAATTTTTTTGAATGACCGGCATTTCCGCCGGTCATTTTTTTTCGGGCCTCCCTTAAGCTAACATGATTTAGGTGCTTCAATGATTTCTCTTCAACCTTCCGTATTGGCGATTGTGATGGCCGGGGGCAAGGGCGAGCGGCTGTATCCTCTGACCAAGGAGCGCTCCAAGCCCGCGGTGCCTTTTGCCGGCAAATACCGCATCGTTGATTTTGCCCTGAGCAATCTGATGAATTCCAAAATCACGGCGTGTTATGTGTTGGTTCAATACCGCTCTCAATCGTTGATCGAACATTTGAGGGTAGGCTGGCCGACGCGGGGATTGACCAGCCGGGAATTTTTGACGGTGGTGCCGCCTCAAATGATGGAAGGGGAAACCTGGTACCGGGGCACGGCCGATGCCGTGGCCCAAAACATCAATTTGGTCAAGGACTTTCGCTGCGACTTGGTGGCCGTGTTCAGCGCGGATCATGTGTACCGGATGGACGTGCGCCAGATGATCGCCTTCCATATGGAGAAAGCGGCTGATGTGACCATCGCCGGGATCCCCGTGACGTTGGAGCAGGCTAAACGTTTGGGCGTCATGGAGGTGGATGGGCAAGGCCGGGCCGTCGGTTTTGAGGAAAAATCCAGTGAACCCAAGGCCATGCCGGGCCAGCCGGATCAGGCCCTGGCTTCCATGGGCAATTATCTTTTCAACCGGGATGTCTTGATTTCCATTTTGGAAGAGGGCCAGCGCCGCCAGGGCGGCCATGATTTCGGCAAAACGATTTTTCCGGAGCTGATCGCCGACCGAAAAGTCTATGTTTATGATTTTAAAATCAACAGAATCCCCGGCGCTCAGGCGCATGAGGCGCCTTGGTACTGGCGCGACGTGGGCGCGCTCGAGGATTATTGGCAGGCGCATATGGATATTTTGGGACGCAAACCGGTTCTTGATCTCGCCAATCCTCAGTGGCCGATTTTAGGTTCCCATTTCGAAGGCCCGGCCAGTCATTTTTTTAGCGGAAGCGTGGAGGATACGTTGATGGCCGACGGCTGCCAAATCGATGGAGCCCGCATTGTCCGCAGCGTGTTGGGCCGCGGCGTGCGCGTGAGGGCCGGGGCCCAAATCGAGGAATCCGTGATCATGGATCATGTCACCATCGGAAAAAATGTCCGCCTCAGAAAAGCGATCGTGGACCGTTTTAACGTGGTGCCCGACGGATCGGAAATCGGGTTCGATCCCAAAAAAGACGGAGAACGCTATTTTATCGGCGCCAACGGCCTGGTGGTTTTGCCTCGGGCGCGGCGTTAGGGTCTGTCGCAGACCCTTAGCTTGCCGCGACCTTTGTTTGCGCCAGCCGGTAAAGCTCAAGATAGCGCTTGATGGACGCGGCCCAGCTGAAATCAGTTTGCGCGGCCTGTTTGACCATTATTTTCCATCGGCTCGGGTCCTTTTGATAACAATCGAGCGCTTGAACGATGGCGCGGCTTAAGCCCGCGGCCGTTGAATCATCCATGAGAAAACCTTTATCCGGGGTTACCGTGTCCGCCAAGCCTCCGGTTTGAGCGACAATGGGCAGAGCGCCGTAGCGCATGGCGATCATTTGACCCAGGCCGCAGGGTTCAAAGCGCGACGGCATCAAAAAGCCGTCGCTCGCCGCATAAATTTGATGGGCCAGGGGATCGTTGAATTCGAAAACCGCCTTGAAGCTTTTGCCGTGACGCCGGGATAATTCCTTCGCGGCTTTTTCATAGGCGGGATCGCCCGTGCCTAAAATGACGGCTTGAACCGCGCCCTCGCCTAAGAAGCGGGGCAAAACTTCAATCGCCCAATCAATGCCTTTCTGGGGGTCCAGGCGGCTGACCATGCCCAAGAAAAAAACCTTGGGGTCAGGTTTAAGGCCCAAGGTTTTTTGAAGCTTGGTTTTATTCTGCGTTTTTATCGTTAAGCCGCCGCCGATATTCTTAACAGGATCGTAATTGGCGGACAAATAGGGATCGGTTTGTGGGTTCCAGATATTGGTGTCGATGCCGTTTAAAATGCCGGTTAAAACATCACGGCGCGCCAGAAGGACGCCTTCCAACCCGGCTCCCTTATCTTTTGAGTTTTTAATTTCGCGGGCATAGTTCTGACTGACGGTTGAAATGTAATCCGCATAAACCAAGCCCGCTTTAAGAAAGTTCATTTGGCCGTAAAATTCCAGTTTATGCATATGAAAATCCTCGGGCGGAAGGCCCGTGTCGCGCAGCGTTTCTTGGGGAAAAACGCCTTGATAGGCGATATTGTGAATGGTGATCAGGCTGCCGGTGCGGTGAAAAAAAGCGTCCTGGGCGTAGAGCGTTTTCAAATAAGCCGGAATAAGCCCGGTTTGCCAGTCATGGCCGTGGATGATATCGGGTTTGAATCCGATCGATTTGGCCCCTTCCAGGACCGCGCGGGAAAACAAGGTGAAGCGGCGCGCATTGTCGGGATGATCGCGCCCGCCGATTCCATAGAGCCCTTCACGGTCAAACAGGGGATGATCGACTAAAAAGACGGAAGCATTTTTAAAAAGCCTGACCCGTTCTTTTTGTCCGGCGAGAGGAACGACGAAATCGTCGTCAAGCGCGGCGAATGTGTCGTTTTGCCGCAAGGCTTTGTACCTGGGCAGAAACACGGCTAAATCGACATGAGGCGGCAGGTACGCGGCCAGAGCGCCGACCACGTCGGCCAGCCCTCCGGTCTTGCAATAGGGGACCATCTCACTGGCCGCGAGAAGGACTTTCAAGCGCGTTTTAACGGGAGCCATGTCCGGTCGACGCGCCGGAGTCCACGGCCCGGCGCAGGTAATCGGCGGCATTCTCCGGCGGTGTGGGGTTGATATAGCAGCCCGTGCCCCATTCAAAGCCGGCCACTTGGGTGAGTTTGGGGATGATTTCGATATGCCAGTGGAACGAGGCCATGGATTCTTCCCGGAGCGGAGCCGAATGAATGATGTAGTTAAACGGCGCGTTTTTTAAGACCACGTCCATTCTTTTAAGGGTGGATCGCAGGATGCCCGAGCATTGGACGAGGATATTTTTTGGGCTGTTCTCATAGTGGCTTTCGTGGCGCTTGGGAACAATCCAGCATTCGAAGGGGAAGCGGCCGGCGAACGGCGCAAAGGACACGAAGCCCTCGTTTTCTTCGATCAGGCGCGTTTTGACGTTGATCTCCTGGCTGATGAGATCGCAAAAAAGGCAGCGTTTGCAGAATTCATAATACTGACGGCCGCCGCTGAGTTCCTGTTTGACCAGAACCGGAACCATGGGCAGCGCGATCAATTGCGCATGAGGATGACTTAGGCTCGCGCCCGCAGCTTTGCCGTGGTTTTTGAAAATCAAAATGTACTGCATCCGCGGGTCTTTTTTTAAATCCAGTATGCGTTCGCGGTAGGACCACAGCACATCCTCGGCCTTGGCGGCTTCGAGTTCATGAAATTGATGGGTGTGCGCCGGGCCTTCGATGATGACTTCGTGGGCGCCGACGCCGTCCATCCAGTCATAAACCCCTTCGCCCCGGTGGTTTAAGTCGCCTTCGGTTTGAAGCGCCGGAAATTTATTGGGCACCACGCGGACCCACCAGCCGGGTCCGTCCTTGGCGCCGCCCGATGGACGATAGGCCATGATTTCCGGCGGCGTTTTGCCTTCATGGCCTTCGCAGAACGGGCAATCGGACTCATTGGCCGGGGGATCGTCTTCGCGCGGGAATTCCATGGGCCGCTTGGCGCGTTCCGTGGCGATAATCACCCATCGCCCGTAAATAGGGTCGCGTCTGAGCTCGGGCATGATTTGATCTTGCCTAAAATTCAAGGTTTATAGAATAGAGGGCTTGCTGGGGGAGGGAATGATCGAAGATTTCGAGATTATCCGGCGCGTCCGTTCGGGGCAACAAGAGCTGTTTGCCCTGCTGATCAAAAAGCATCAGGGGGATGTGTTCGGCCTGTGTTGTTCCTTATTGTCCGATCAAACCGAAGCCCAGGACGCGGCTCAAGAAATTTTTCTTAAAGCCTATCGCGCGTTTGGGTCTTTTCGCGAGGATTCTTCCTTTGCCACATGGCTGTATCGCATCGGCGTTAATCATTGCCGGGATTTGCTCAGAGCCAAGAGCCGGAGAAAAACCGAGTCCTTGGATCATTTGATGGAGCGCCATGCGCAAAAAATAGAACGGCTGTTGTCCGATTCGGTGGCCAACGCCCGTTCGGCCGAGGATGCCGAGTTGATCGAGCGTCTGTTATCAGCGTTGCCGGAAGATTATCGGATTATCCTAACGCTCAGGGAGGCTCAGGGGTTAAGTTATCAAGAAATCGCCGAAACTTTGGATTGTTCGCTTGACGCGGTGAAAGCGCGCCTGCGCCGCGCCCGCCAAGCGCTGCTGAAAGCCCGCGACACTTTTTGACCGTTCCCGGCGTCTAAAGAATTGGAGGCGCAAATGAGCCGTTCGGATCACGATACCTTAAACAAGCTTCTTTACGACTATTACGACGGGGAAATCGATCCTTCCCAAAAAATCGCCGTGGAGGCTCATTTGACCGTTTGCCGTGAATGCGCCCGGGAGCTCGATTCATGGCGTCGAACGGCCGGAGTTTTATTCGCCAAGCGCAACATCGAAGCGCCGGGTGATTTTGCCGAAGGCGTGATGCGCCGCATCGAAAAAAAACAGGAGGACGGTTGGTGGGCGCGTCTTTGTCGGCGGCCGCGACTGGCGCTGGCCGGGGCCGCGGCTTTGGCGTTTGCGTTTTATTTTGCGCAACCTGAGCCTAAACCGCCTGTTTCCGAGGAAACCCTGGCCGGCGCCGAGATTGAGCCGGGAGCGGATTTGGATTTTGAGGAATGGGTGGCGGGCGAAGCATCTGGGGAGGATGACGATCGTTCGATCGGCACCGCCATCGAAGAGTATTTTTTATAGGGAGCCTGAGAAGGAGGAACCATGAGCAAAAGAATCGTTTCCATCGCGTTCGCGGGGTTGTGCGCCGCGCTTCTATCAGGGCCGTTGTCGGCTGAGGACGGCCATGGCGGGCGTAACAACAAAGAACATTGGAGAGGCAGATTTGATCGCATGAAAAAAGAATTGAATCTGACCGATGAGCAGGATAAAAAACTAAAGGAGCATCGGAAAACGCATCGGAAAAAAGCCGAAGCGCTTCATGAAGAGCGTCGCATGAAAAAGGAAGCCTTGAGGGGGGAGCTTGAAAAATCCGAGATGGATAAGGGCAAAATCCAATCCATTCACGGCGAGCTAAAAAGCATCGACGGCAAACTGGCGGATCATCGTTTGGAGGGAATTTTAGCGGTGAGCGAGATTTTAACCCCGGAGCAGCGCAAAAAATTTCACGAAAAAATGCGCGCCAAAAAAGGCAAAAAACGCGGGCACGATAAAGAAGGCCGTGAAAAAAAGAGGGAGCGTCCGAAGGACGCGGATTAGCCGCGGCAGCGATGCACCGTTTTTTGATCTTTTTCACATTGGCGCTGGCTGCGCCTGCCGCCGGAGAGCCTTTAAGCTGGGACGCTTGCCTTGCCGAGGCCGCGGCCGGCAACCCTGATCTTGAGGCGGCGCGGGCGGCGTTGGCTAAGGCGCGCATCGATCGCCAGGCGGCCTTGAGTCCTTTTCTGCCGCAGCTTTCCGGGGGGGCCGATACATCCGAGAACCGCACTTTGGGACTGGGCGTTTCAAGCCGGGAATATGGATGGAGTTTATCCGCCAGGCAGAATTTATTTTCAGGATTCCGTGATTACGCCGGTCGATCCCGTACGTCGGCTGCCCTGGATTCGGCGCAAGCCGGCTATGAAGACGCCGCGGCCCGGGTGACTCTGGAATTACGTCGAGCCTTCACCGCTCTTTTATACGCTCAGGAACAGACGGTGTTGACTTTGGAGATCGCGGCGCGCCGCCGGGAGAACGCGCGCCTGGTGGAACTTCGCTACGAGGCCGGGCGCGAGCACCGGGGCTCTTATCTGCGCAGCAATGCCTCGTGGAAACAGGCGGAATTTGAAGTGGCCCAAGCCAAACGCGCCCTGCGCGTGGCGCAGCGCGAGCTTTTAAGCGTGTTGGGCCGCGGTCCCTTCGAGGTCGTGGCCGCAACCGGCAGCTTGTGGGCCGTGGAGGCGCCTCAAGGCAATCCTGATTTTATGGAGCTTGTGCGGCGCACGCCGGTTTACCGCATCGCCGAGGCCCAGGTCCGTTCGGCGCAAGCGGGCGTGACCGCGGCGGACGGCCGGTTTTATCCTGATTTGGATGCGTCGGTTTCCCTGTCGCGCTCCGGGGAACAATGGCCGCCGGAGCAACCCAGGCGATTGTCCGCCGGACTTTCGTTGAGCTTTCCGTTTTTTCCGGGCGGCGGCAATTTTTTCGGGGCCGCTTCATCCCGGGCCGAGCGCCGCCGCGCCCAAGCCGATTTTTTAAGCGCGCAATACAGCTCGGCCCTTGATCTGGAAAACGCGTTCGCTTTTTATCAGGATGCGGCCGAGCGCACCGCGGTGCAGGAACAGTTTTTGGAGGCGGCGCGCGTGCGCGCCCAAATCGCGCGCAGCCAATACACCAGCGGCTTGATTTCTTTTCAAGAATGGGACTTGATCGAAAATGATTTGATTGCGAGCCAGAAGTCCTGGTTGTCCGCTCTAAGGGACGCGGCCAACGCCCAAGCCGCCTGGGACCGGGTTCAGGGCAAAGGGAGTCTGTAATATGCTGAAAAATAAAAAATTGTGGATGGCGGCCGCCGCGCTTGCGGTTTTTGGGGCCGTCGCCGGTTTAAGATGGAAAAAAGCCGCCGATGATAAACCGCGTTTCCGCGAAGTGGCGGTTGAGCGCGGGGATTTACGCGTGACGATTCTGGCCACGGGCGTGGCCCAGCCGCAAAATCGCGTGGAGATCAAGCCGCCGATCGCTGGGCGGGCCGAGGAAATCCGCGTCCGCGAAGGGGAAGCGGTCAGGAAAGGCCAGGTGTTGGCTTTGATGAGTTCCACAGAGCGCGCCGCGCTGTTGGACGCGGCGCGCGCCAAAGGCGATGAAGAGTTGGCTCATTGGGAAAATTTGTACAAACCCACCCCGCTGGTTGCGCCGTTATCCGGCATCGTCATTGCCCGCGCCGTGGAACCGGGTCAAACCGTGACCAGCCAAGACGCGGTGCTGGTCATGTCCAATCGTTTGATCATCAAGGCCCAGGTGGATGAAACGGATATCGGGTCCATTCGCGTCGGCCAGGAGGCCAAGGTGCAGCTGGACGCTTACCCGCAGCAGGAAATTCCCGCGCGCGTGGATCATATCGCCTATGAAGCGAAAACCGTCAATAACGTGACCGTTTATGAGGTTGAAGTGGCGCCGGCGCGGGTGCCGGATTTCATGAGAAGCGGCATGACCGCCAACGTCACGTTCATCATCGCCGTTAAAGAGAATATTTTGCTGTTGCCCGCGGAAGCGCTGCAAAACGAAAAAGGTCACACCCGGGTGTTTTTGCCTTCAGCTTCAAAAAAGCGGCTCGACACCCGGGACATTAAAACGGGGGTTTCCGACGGCAAGCGCGTGGAGGTGGTTTCCGGCATGAACGAAGGCGAGAAAGTGCTGGTGCGCCAAGTCGCGTTTCCGCGCGCCGGCGCCGCTAAAGGCGGGAATAATCCGTTTTCTCCGTTCGGCGGCCGCCGAGGCGGCGGCTCAGGCGGTCAAAAAAGAGGAGGTAAAAACGGTTCGTGATTAAGATTTCCGGCGTCAAGAAAATTTACCGGATGGGCGACGTGGACGTGGCCGCGCTGCGCGGCGTTTCTCTGACCGTCGACGCCGGGGATTTTGTGGCCATTATGGGGCCTTCGGGATCGGGCAAATCCACGCTCATGCATATTTTAGGTTTGCTCGATGTTCCCGATTCCGGCTCTTATCAGTTGGTGGGCCGTGAGATTTCCAAGCTCAACGAAGAAGAACTCGCGTCCCTGCGGGGGAAAACCATCGGGTTCGTATTCCAGCAGTTCAATCTGTTGGCCCGCACCACGGCCTTGGACAATGTCCGGCTTCCTTTGCTGTACACCCCAAACGGCAAGGATCCGATGCTGGCGGCGCGGCTTTTGGAAAAAGTGGGGCTGGGCGCCAGGACTTTTCATAAGCCCAACGAGCTTTCCGGCGGCCAGCAGCAGCGGGTGGCCATTGCGCGGGCTTTGGTCAATGAGCCCGCCATTATTTTGGCGGATGAGCCCACCGGCAATCTCGACTCGCAAAGCGAGAAAGAAATCATGGGCATCCTTCAAGGCTTAAACGATGCCGGCATCACCGTGATTTTGGTGACTCATGAAGAGGACATCGCCCGCCACGCTAAACGCGTCATCCGCATGAGGGACGGTATGATTCAATCCGATGAACGCATCGCCAAAACCTCGGTCAAAGTCCCGGCGCCCAAACCCTTGCGCATCGAGCACACCAACGGGCATATCCGGCCCACGGAAGTCCTCGAGCATTTTCGCCAAGCCCTGCGCGCGCTTCAAGCCAACAAGGTGCGCACTGCTCTTTCCATGTTGGGCATTTTGATCGGCGTGGCTGCGGTGATCGCCATGTTGGCTTTGGGCCAGGGCGCTCAAAAATCCATCGAGCAGCGCTTGGCGTCCATGGGCTCGAATTTGTTGTCCCTGCGCGCCGGGTCGCGCCGTTCCGGCGGCGTGTCCATGGAAGCGGGATCCGTGACCCGCTTCACCCTTCAAGACGCTCAGGAAATCAGGGAGAGCATCGCTGACGTGCGCAAGGTTTCGCCGTCGATATCCGGCCGGGCCCAACTGGTTTACGGCAATAAAAATTGGAATACGCAGATTCAAGGCACCACCCCGGATTACGCGCCCATGCGCGCTTCGATTCCGCAAATCGGCCGGTTTTTCACCGAAGAAGAGAATCAAAAAAGAGCCCGGGTCGTGGTGTTGGGTTTGACGCCCGCGCGCGAGCTCTTCGGCGAAGGCGTCAACCCGATCGGCGAGTTCATGAAAATCAACCGCATCAATTTTCAGGTCATCGGCATCCTTCCTGAAAAAGGGGCCACCTCCTGGCGCGATCAAGACGATACCGCAATCATTCCCGTCCTCACCGCCATGCGCCGCGTGCTCGGCAAAAATTTTGTGGATACCATCGATATCGAAGCCGCCTCCGCCGAAAGTCTGGAAAGCGTCCAGGATAACGTCAAGAGCCTGGTGATATCGCGCCATCGTCTCGGCGAATCCCAGGAGGAATCGTTTGAAATCCGCAATATGGCGGAAATCCAGGAAGCGCTTTCGGAAACCAGCCGCACCATGTCGCTGCTGCTCGCTTCCATCGCCGCGATTTCGCTGCTGGTTGGGGGCATCGGCATCATGAACATCATGCTGGTTTCGGTCACGGAGAGGACCAGGGAAATCGGTTTAAGAAAGGCGGTGGGCGCTAGAAGAAGCGATATTTTGGCCCAATTTTTGATTGAGGCCGTGGTGGTCAGCGCGGCCGGGGGGACGATCGGGATTTGTTTGGGCTGGCTGATCACCTTGGCCATGGCTTATTTTGCCGGCTGGACGGTGATGGTGTCGGTTTCCGCCGTGCTGCTGGCGTTTTTGTTTTCCGCAGGGGTGGGCATTGTGTTCGGACTGTGGCCCGCGCGTCAAGCCTCAAGACTCAACCCTATCGAAGCCTTGCGCTACGAATAGCGCCGGGTGGTATAATTTACCAATGAAAATAACCCTTGCCGTTGCTTCGGTTTCCGTGGGCGCCGTGCGCGAGGCCCTGGGCGGGCCCGATACCCAAGTCATCGATGTGCGCGAAAGTCCTGAATACGCATACGAGTTCATCGAAGGAACGGCCAATGTCCCTAGCAGCCTTTTAAATCAAGCGATAGGGACTTTGCCGAAAAACAAACAGGTTTTCGTTCTTTGCCAGGCCGGGATTTCTTCGGTGGACGCAGCCCGGACGCTTAAGGAAGCCGGCTTTGAGCGCGTGTCCCATGTTGAGGGCGGCCTTGAGGCTTGGAAGCGCGCGGGTTTCCCCGTCCGCCGCGGACGCGGAACCATCCCCATTATGCGTCAAGTTCAAATCGTGGCCGGTGGTCTGGCTTTGCTGGGTGGACTTATTCCCGGTTTGTGGTGGGTGGCTGCCGTTGCCGGCGCTGGGCTGCTGTTCGCTGGTTTATCCGGCACCTGCATGATGGCCGGGCTCTTGGCCAGGATGCCCTGGAATAAAAGTTCGGACGCCCCCCGGTCTTGTTGTTAAGCCGGTTGGTTTAGAAAAAACACCAACCCAGGCCGCGATAAGTTTTAGCCCGGCCTGAAATCACGCCGCCGGATACAAGAATATATTCCTGGAACCGTTCAGCCAATTCACCGGCTTTAGCATGGCGGAAAATAACGGGATCACCCAAGGCGATGTTTTCTCCGGGGCCGAGTTTGACCGGGGTTTGCACCTCGCCCGCGCCTTCGAGGGCGGTGAGCGTTGATCCTGAAGGCAGATAAGGCTGAGGCCATCGATCGCGGCCGCCTGCACCTGAAGCGATATAACCCCCTCCCTGGCAAGTGACCATGCCTGGTTTAGGCGACCGGCAAGCCTGCAGCGCGAAAAAACAGGCCGGCTCAGGACGGATATTCGAATAGAAATCGTTGAGTCTAGGCCCCATCAGCCCCGATCCTGCGCTTAATTCCGTCAACCACGGTTCATGAGCGGCAAAGGATAAACTTCCTGTGCCGCCTCCGTTGAATAATTCCATGGAGCGGGCAAGCCGTTGGTAAGCTTCGGCTAATTCGCGCCGCTTGCGGGCGACTTGGCGCGCGGTCCAGGTTTTAGCCCGGCGCAAAGCAAACCGTGGAAGATATCCATCCGGGCTGTTGTCCATCATGGCCGCGATATGGGATTCATAGGCCATCAAGCCGATTAATTGCAAGCCGGGACGGCGCGCGATTATTTCATCGAAGGCCATCAGGTCCTCCGGGGTTCGAACCGGGCTTCGCCGCGCTCCCAAGTGAACATCGCCGGGAAAACGCGCGGACACGTCGACTTCAATGACGATGCGCAGCAGCCCCGCTCCTTGGGCCGCCGCTTGCGCGAGGGCCTCGATGCCCTGCGCGCTGTCGACAACCAGGCTCACGTGTTTGTTCAGGCGTTTGAGTTCGACCAGGCAAGCCAAGTCGCGGTGGCGAAGCGTGGGATAAGCGATCAGCAGATCGTCGAAGCCGAAATTCCCCAGGCAAAGGGCTTCTTCCGCCGAGTAGCACATGAAGCCCTGATAAGCGGATTTCAGCGAAAGCGCCCGGGCTAAAAGCTGGGGAACGCGGATGGATTTTGTGGCCAGGCGAAGGCGTTTTCCGGCGGCGAGCCGGGCGAGCAGAAGCGCGTTTCGATCAAAGGCGTCGAGATCGACGACGGCCGCAGGCAGTCGCTCCTCCCGCAGGAGGCGGCGCCACTCGTCGTAGGTCAAATGTTGATTAAGCCAGAAAATCGTGGCGGCGGACGGTTTTGCGGCCGTTGGCTTTGGCGCGTTTGGCCGCCGCATCCACCAGCCAGTAAACCCATCCGTTTAATCCCTCGAGCGCGTCGCCCGCGGTATTGCATTTCGCTTTTTTGAGCAGCGCCTTGACTTTGCTGCCGACGATCAACATTTCTTTGCCTTTGGCCATAGAAGAGAACCTCCTTTCATGCTATGCGGATGGAACAAATTATCATTTTGTGCGTTCTTTATTACTTTGACATAATCCGCTCCATGGCTATCGTCATCATCTCGATCGGCCTTTTGGTTTTCCTGGCGCATTTATTCACAGCCTTGTTCGATCGCACCCGGATTCCAGATGTTCTGCCCCTGGTGTTTTTAGGTCTTTTAATCGGACCGGTGTTCGGCTTGGTGACGCCCGAGGCGTTCGGCCGCGTGGGCGGCGTTTTCACCATGATCGCGTTGGTGATTATTCTTTTTCAAAGCGGCTTGGAATTAAACGCGGCCACGCTCAAGGAATCCATGGGCGCCGGGGTTCGCTTGATGGTGGTCAATTTTACAGTCACGGTGATCATCGTCGCCCCGGCGGTCTATCTGCTGCTGGGCCTCGCCTCGCTGGATTCGCTCATGTTGGGAGCCATTTTGGGCGGCACCTCCTCGGCCATCGTGATTCCTATGGTCGGCCGTTTATCCCTGGCTGAACGCTCGAAAACGGCGCTGGTTTTGGAATCCACGTTCAGCGACGTGTTGTGCATCGTGGTCACCTTGGGCCTGTTGCAGGCGGTCAAGTTTAACGAGGTCCGCCCGGGATTGATGCTGGGGCAGATCATCGCGTCTTTTTTATTGTCTACGGTCATCGGGGGCATCGGTGCCATTTTCTGGTCGGTGATCTTGGAGCGAGTCCGCCAATTGGAAAACAATATTTTCACCACCGCCGCCTTTATTTTCGTTCTCTTCGGGATCGCCGAGATTTTGGGCTACAGCGGGGCCATCACGGCCTTGGCCTTCGGCGTGATTTTGGGCAACGCCAAAAATATCCGCCTGCCCTTGACCGGGCGATTCGCCAATTTGAAGACCATGCACCTCAACGACATTGAAAAAGCCGTTTTCGCGGAGGCGGTATTTTTGATCAAGACTTTCTTTTTCGTTTACATCGGCCTTTCCATTCGTCTCAATGATTTCGTCCTGGTCCTGGCCGGCCTGGTTTTCACCGTGATCATTTTCGCCTTGAGAATCCCGGTTGTGCGCCTGTCGTTGGGAAAAGCGATCAGCCGCTTCGATGTGTCCATTGCCGCGGTCATGGCGCCCAAGGGTTTGGCCGCGGCCGTGCTGGCTTCCTTGCCGTTGCAAGAAGGTCTCGAATCGGGCGTCATCATCCAGGACGTGGTTTATGCCGTGATTTTGTTCAGCATTATCGCGGCCGCGAGCCTGAGTTTTGCCGTCGAGAAGGATCATTTGCCGGGTTTTTTTCGCAAGGTATTCGCCCGTTATCCCGACAACGGGCCGGCTGATCGCGAAGCGCAACCTGCGCCATGATCGGACAAATCAATGAGCTTTTAACCATCGTCGGCCTGGGTACGATTTTGGGCCTGGTGCTGCTGCTGCCTTTTTCGGTGCGCTGGGTCGAAGAAGAGCTGGAGGCGTTTCTGTTGGTCATGGGCTCGCTCGCGGTGACCGTGAGCGGCTTATGGAGCCGGCATTTGATCGCCGAGGCTCTTCTTGAGCCGGTCAAGATTTCGTTCGCGGTTTTGGTCTTCGGTTTCGTCTTTCGCGCGATTCGGGACGCGATCCGCAAAAATGTCGCCAGGTTCGCTGAAAAAATCGGGCTTAAGACCTTTCTTTTTTTGCTGGTGGCGGGCCTGGGTTTTTTTTCGAGCGTCATCACCGCCATTATCGCGGCTCTGGTTTTAGCCGAGGTCATCACCGGATTGAGCATCGATCGCGATAATGAGCGCAAGGTGGTGATCATCGCCTGCTACGCCATCGGCTTAGGCGCGGTGCTGACGCCCATCGGCGAGCCGTTGGCCACCATTGCCACGGCTAAATTGGCGGGTCCCCCTTACCACGCCGATTTTTTGTTCCTGGCGCGCCTTCTTTGGCCGTGGGTGGCGGCCGGCGTTTTAGGGTTGGGGCTGTTAGCCGGCGTCTATATCGGGCGCAAGGTCAGCCCCGCGCAAAGTTTGGTTGAGGATAAGCCGGAAAACATCAAAGATATCATCGTGCGCGCGGGCAAAGTTTACGCGTTCGTCGCGGCCCTGGTTTTGTTGGGCCAGGGGTTTGGCCCCTTGGTGGACCGCTATTTGATTCATTGGCCGGCCGCGGCTCTTTATTGGGTTAATATCTTATCCGCGGTTTTGGATAACGCCACCTTGGCCGCGGCCGAGATTTCGCCGAAAATGGACTTGGCGAAAATCGAGTTTCTTTTGCTGGGGTTGTTGATTTCAGGAGGCATGTTGATTCCCGGCAATATCCCCAATATCATTGCCGCGAGCAAATTGGGCATTAAAAGCCGCGACTGGGCCAAATTCGCCGTTCCGTTGGGATTTGCGCTTCTTTTTGTTTATTTTGGCATTCTTCAAACCGTCGCCGGCTCAGCTGAATAGCCCCGTCATTCGGCGGCTTGACGCTTGGGCGTAAATATGGGATTGTTGGGTGGCATCATCCTTAATAAAAAGGAGTTCCAATTTGATGATTCGATGGGCAGGGTTTAACCGTTTCCTTCCATGGCGAGCGTCTCGTTGGCCGGCGATTCTTTGCTGTTCGGCGGTCTTAGCCGCTGCCGGCTGCCAAAAATTTAATCTGGGAGGTTCCGCCGTAATTAAAAAAGGTTCCAACGTTAAAATGCACTATACCCTGACCGTCGACGGCCAGGTTATGGATTCTTCCACGGGGCGCGAACCGTTGGCCTTTGTTCAGGGTTCGGGTCAAATCATCCCGGGTCTGGAAGCGGCCTTGGAAGGCTTGAAAACCGGCGAGAAAAAGCAAGTGACCGTCGCTCCCGAACAAGGATACGGCGTGCGCGATGACCGCGCCATTCAAAAGGTGCCAAAAACGGCGTTTGATAACGCCGCCGGCCTTAAAGTCGGCTCTGTCGTTTCCGGCCAAGCCGGAAACCGGCCGTTTCAGGCCGTGGTCACGGCCATCAGCGCCAAGGAAATTACGCTTGATTTGAATCATCCGTTGGCCGGCAAAACCTTGAATTTCGCCATCGAAATCGTGGAGGTCAAAGGAAGCTGACGCTTCCGGCGCGCCTGATCAAGATTATTTCCGGAGGCCAATCCGGCGTGGATCGGGCCGCTCTGGATGCGGCCATTGAGATGAGCTTGCCACACGGTGGGTATGTACCGAGGGGGCGATTGGCTGAAGACGGACCCCTGCCCAGGAAATATCAAATGACGGAAACCGCTTCGCCGGAGTATGCGGTGCGCACCGAGATGAACGTGTTGGCCGCGGACGCGACCCTGATTCTTCATCGCGGGCCGTTGACCGGCGGAACAAAATACACGGCGGCTCTTTGCCATCGTCATAAAAAACCCAATTGCGTCATTAATTTGGAATATGCGCTCGCGCAAGCCGCCGTCGCCGAAGCAGGAGGTTTTATCGCGCTTGTTAAGCCCAAAGTGCTTAATGTGGCCGGGCCCAGGGAATCCGTGTGCCGCGGCATCTATCAGGAGGCCAAAATGATTTTGATGCGGGTTTTTGAATTGATCAAAAAAAATAGCTTGAAGGCCGCCGTGACGCTTGTTCTGCTGTCCGCGTTCATGCCCTCCGTAGTTGAGGCCGGCTCATCTTGTTTCGATTCTCCGGCGAATGATGCCGGGGCTTTTTTAGATTTGCCTCCGGGCTATCGTTACTCAGTTTTGCTGGAATCCGGGCAACGCATGGCGGACGGCCGCTCCTTCCCTTTCCGCCCGGATTTAAACGTCTATGTGCCTTTGCCAGGAAACCGCGGGTTGTTGATCGTCAGCCACGAACTGGCCGCTGATTTTAGGAAAGAATGGGGCCCCGGCGCGTTGACCAAGCATTATTTGATCGACGGCAACATTAAGGAGTCCCGTCTGCTGGCTGAGGGAATGAGAAACAATTGCAGCGGCTCGCTGACGCCGTGGGGCACAGTGTTGACCAATGAGGAATTTCCGCGCGAGCCTTATGAAAATTATCCGGATGAAGGCTATGTCTGGGAAGTTGATTATGTGACCGGTGAAAAATGGCGCCGGGACGGCTTGGGCCGGTTTTCTCACGAGAGCTCCGTGGTGGCGCCGGATGGTTTCGTTTATATGACCGAGGATTTTTCCGAAGGGTTGCTTTATCGCTTCGTCCCCAAGAACAAGGGCGATCTCAGCGCCGGGCGGCTGGAGGTTTACCGGCGGGATCAAAAGAATTGGGTTGCGGTGGACGATGTTTATCATGCCAGGGCCGAGGGCGCGGTGCGCGGGGGGACGCCGTTTAACCGCCTGGAGGGGCTGGCTTTATCGCCCGGCGGGCGTTTCCTCTATATTTCCGAAACCGGCGAGAAAGATCCGAAAAAAAAGGATCCTTACGGCCGCATTTACAAAATGAGCCTCAAGGATTTTTCGTTGAGCGTTTTTTTCGAAGGCAGCGGTTCGACCATGAGCAATCCCGACAATATTGTGTTCGATCAAAGGGGAAGCCTCTGGACGCTGGAAGATCAATTTTCGGCCAATATTAAAAAGCACGGCGGCAATGAAGTTTGGGTGATCCGTCCCAACGGGCAGCCGTGCTTGTTCGGGCGCTTCCGGGATGATTCCTGCGAAGCCACGGGCCCGGAGTTCACGCCGGACGGAAAATCGTTGTTTCTAAACATTCAATGCGACAATCAACCGGACAAAACAATCAAAATCACCGGATTCTAGCCGAAGCATCGCCGGCGTCAAAATTACCCCGGGAATTCTGGGGCGTTACCTGGAAAAAATTCCGCGCGGCGGCCGTGCGCCTGATCAAACCCGGCGACCGGGTCTTGGCTTTGGTTTCCGGCGGACCGGACTCAAGCGCCATGGCCTATTGGTTGTCGATGCTGGCTCAACGCCGTCGTTTTGATTTGGCGATCGCTCATTTCGATCATACCTTGCGCCCGGAACAAGCGCCCGGCGAGCGGCGTCTGGTCGAAGGCCTGGCCGGGCGCCTGGGTCTTCCTTTTTATTTCCGGCGGCTTCCCGTGGCCGGCTATGCCAAAACTCGGCGGCTGAGCTTGGAAGACGCGGCCCGGCGCCTTCGTTACCGGGCGGCCGCGTTGATTGCCCGGCGCCATGGATTTACCCGCGTGGCCGCGGCTCATACGCTTGAAGAACAGGCGGAAAGCGTGTTGATCAATATTTTGAGGGGCGGGTCTTTGGCCGGGCTTTGCGGCTGCCGCGAGCAAAGACCGTTGTCTGCATCCGGCCGTATTTTGCTGGTGCGTCCGATGCTGGCCGTTTCCAAGAGAGAAGCCCTGTCTTTCCTTGAATCCCGGGATTTCATTTATGTCCGTGACCCCATGAATCACAACCCGCGTTTTTTGCGAAGCCGGGTCCGGTCCGAGATTTTGCCCAAGCTGGTCGAACTCCATCCCCGGGCCCTTGAACATCTATCTGGTTTAGGCGAAAAATTAGGGGTAGAATAAGCATAACGGACCTAATTATGGCCACAACCACAAAAACCAGAGCCAAAAGAATGCCCGCCCCTCGGGGCGTGAGCGAGGTTTTGTTCACCCCGGAGCAAATCGCCAAGCGCGTTTCCGCATTGGCCAAAAAAATCAGCGCAGATTACCAGGGCAAAAATTTGGTTGTGATCGGCATCCTCAAAGGATGCATTGTTTTTTTGGGGGATCTCGTGCGCCAGATCAAAGTTCCTTTAGAACTCGATTTTTTAAGCGTATCGTCGTATGCCGGGGAAAGCACCACCGGCATGGTCAAACTCAATTTCGACATCAAGGCCGATGTCCGGGATTGCGACGTTTTGCTCATCGATGATATTGTGGACACCGGTTTTTCGCTCGCCTTCGCCAGAAAGCATCTTTTAAGCAGGGAACCAAGGAGCTTGGAAGTGGGCGTTTTGCTCGACAAGCCCCAGCGCCGCAAAGTTTTCGTGCCGGTGCGTTACACGGGCTTTACGGTCCCCGATCGTTTTGTGGTGGGGTACGGTCTTGATTACAACGAGCGGTTTCGCGAACTGCCCTATATCGGCGTTTTAAAAAGCGAGCGGCTGGAGCCTTAAGGAGGTTACATGGACAATAAATCCGGCCGTCAATTGGCCCTCTGGGTCTTGGCTCTGGTTTTTATTTATTTCCTGGTGCACGCGTTCCAAAAATTTTCCACGGAAGAGCCTGTGGCGTATTCGGAATTCAAGCGTCTGCTCAGCGACAAGAGAATCGAAAACGTCGTTGTTCGAAACGACTTAATCCGCGGCTATTACAAGGACAACGAAGGCAAACTCAAGGCGTTTCGCACCATTCCGTTGCCCGATCCCAAGCTGGTGGAAGCCATGCAGGAAGCCGAGGTTAAAAGCTTCGAAGGCGAACCCGAGCGCAGTTGGTTGACCGCGATTTTGATCAATTTCGGTTGGATTATTTTCTTTTTCGGCGTGTGGTGGTTTATTATGACGCGCCAAATGCAAATGGGCGGCCGCCAGGCCTTATCTTTCGGCCGCAGCAAGGCCAAGCTGGCCAACGCCAATAAAAAGCAGAAAATTACGTTTGTCGACGTGGCGGGCTGCGATGAGGCCAAGGAAGAATTGATTGAGATCGTCGAATTTTTAAAAAATCCTCAAAAATTCCAACGCCTGGGCGGAAAAATCCCGAAGGGGGTCATGCTCTATGGGGCGCCGGGCACGGGCAAGACGCTTCTGGCTAAGGCCGTGGCCGGCGAAGCAGGGGTTCCTTTCTACACGTCTTCAGGCAGCGAATTTGTGGAAATGTTCGTAGGCGTAGGCGCGGCGCGCGTGCGCGATCTTTTTGAGCAGGCCAGAAAAACCGCCCCAGCCGTCATTTTTGTCGATGAATTGGACGCCGTCGGACGCTATCGCTTCGCGGGCATCGGGGGCGGCCACGACGAACGAGAGCAGACGTTGAACCAGCTGTTGGTGGAATTGGATGGATTCGATACCAAAGAGGGTCTGGTGTTGATCGCGGCCACGAACAGGCCGGATGTGATCGATCCGGCGCTGCTTCGCCCGGGCCGATTCGACAGGCACGTCAATATCCCGGCCCCGGATTTAAAGGGCAGAGAGGATATCCTTAAGGTTCATGCTAAAACCGTGAAATTTAATGCGGACGTGGATTTTAAAGTCATTGCCCAGAGGTCCCCGGGCTTCGTGGGTTCGGATTTGGCCAATGTCATCAACGAGGCCGCCTTGTTGGCGGCCCGGCGCGATAAGCAGGCCGTGGAGATGACTGAATTGGAAGAGGCGATTGAGCGCGTGCTGGCCGGGCCTCAGCGAAAGTCCCGTTTGATCTCGGATAAAGAAAAGAAAGTCATCGCTTATCATGAGGCCGGACACACTCTGGTGGCCAAAAGTCTTCCCGGCGCCGACCCCGTGCACAAGGTCTCCATTATTCCGCGTGGTCCTGCTTTGGGGTACACGCTTCAATTGCCGTCCGAGGACCGGTATTTGACGACTAAGACGGAGCTGCTCAATCGTTTGGCCGTTCTTTTGGGCGGGCGTTGCGCCGAAGAGTTGATTTTCGGGGAGGTCACCACAGGGGCCCAGGATGATTTGATGAAAGCCACCAGCTTCGCCCAGCGCATGGTGACCGAATTCGGCATGAGCGAGAATTTGGGCCCGGTGACGTATCGCAAACAAAACGAAGAAGTTTTTTTGGGCCGTGATTTGGTTCGTTCGCATCAGTATTCCGATCAAACCGCTGAAAAAATCGACGCGGAGGTCCGCGGACTAATCGAACAAGCCCGCTCCCGTGCCAGGAAAATCCTTGAGCTCGGCCGCGTGGCTTTGGACACCCTGGCTTCAAAACTGATCGAAAAAGAGGCGTTAGACGGCCGCGAAGTCGAGGATTTGATACGTTCCGTCGCACCCCAGCTTCTGCCGCAAACCGCTTAGCCGCGGATGAAAAAAGCTGCTGACGTCCCGTCGATCGATTCGTTGCCTTCGGCCGCCGGCCATCCCCGGTCCCTGCCTAAAATCATGGGGGTTTTAAACGTTACCCCCGATTCTTTTTTCGACGGCGGCCGCTATACGGGGGAATCCGCTTGGGCGCGTTTTGAGGAGATGGTCCGGGAAGGCGCGGATTTAATCGATATCGGCGGCGAATCGTCGCGTCCGGGTTCCGGGCGCGTCGGCCAAGACGAGGAATTGCGCCGCGTGAGCGGGCTGCTCCGGCGGTTTCACGAGCGGCGTTCGACTTTGCCCGCCGGTTTGGCGGTGTCCATTGACACGATGAAAGCCGCAGTCGCTTCCTTGGCGGTGGACAGCGGCGCCGGCGTCATCAACGATATTTCCGCTTTGCGTCACGAACCCGACGGGATGCTGGACGCGCTGCACCGACGCCCCGGCGTCAACATCGTGTTGATGCACATGCGGGGCGACCCCGCGACCATGCAGGCCGATCCCCGTTATGACGATGTCGTCGGCGAGGTCGAGGCGTTTTTCGAAGAGCGCCTGCGTTTTGTTCAGGACAACGGCGTCAGCCTTGATCGCGTCATCTTGGACCCGGGCATTGGCTTCGGCAAAACGCTCGATCATAACCTGCGTTTGTTGCGTCATCTCAGTGAAATGAAGCGGCGCCTAGGCCGGCCGGTGTTAATCGGCGCTTCGCGTAAATCTTTCATCGGGCTGATTTTAAACGGCGCGGGCCCCCAGGACCGTTTGGAAGGCTCATTGGCCGCGGCTTTATGGTGTGCGGATCACAACGTGGATTACCTTCGGGTTCATGATGTGTGCGCCACGCGGCGCGCGCTCGGCGTTTGGGCCGCGATGGCCGGCTGATGAGTCCTCGTTGGGCCGAGATCATCCGCATTTTTATCGATCTTTGCTTGGCCAGTTTTCTCCTTTACCGGGTCATCGTGCTCATTCGCGGGACCAAATCAATGCAAGTGGCGATCGGTTTGCTTGTGCTCATGTTTTTGACCTATATGGTGCGTATGCTCAATCTCACCGTGACCAGCTGGCTGCTCGATCAATTTTGGCTCGCCGGCATTTTGCTGTTGGTGGTGGTTTTCCAACCGGAGATCAGAGATGCTTTGGCTGATTTGGGCAAAAGTCCGCTGGTGGCCAAGGTTTTGTTTTCGGAACAAGTCGATTTCCTGACGCAAATTAAAAAAGCGGTGGACGATTTTTCCGCAAGAAAAATCGGGACCTTGATCGTTCTGGAGCAGGAAATCGGGCTTAAAAACTATATCAATACCGGCATTTCCATCGACAGCCGCATCACCAAAGAGCTGTTGGTCGCCATTTTTCAGCCGCCTTCGCCGCTGCATGACGGCGCGATCATCGTGTCGACGGACGGACGCTTGCTGGCCGCCAAATGTATCTTGCCGGTGACCAGCAGCGCCGAGGTTTCCAAGGCCTATGGCGTCAGGCATCATGCGGCCGTGGGCTTGGCCGAGGTTTCCGATGCCATCGTGATCGTGGTTTCGGAGCAGACCGGGCAAACCGCCGTGGCCAGGAACGGCCGTCTAGATCCAGAGGTTGACGTCAATCAGCTTTTCGATGAACTGCGCATTCTTTATCAGAACAAAGCCAAAAAAAGCCTTTTGCGCGCCATCGAGTCCCAGACCGCCGGCGGCCGCAGAAACACCTAGGTCATGGCCGACACCCTGAGCATTTTCGGCACGGACGGCATCCGCGGCCGTCCCGGCCAATTTCCTTTAATCAACGATGTTTTAGTCCGTTTAGGCCCGGCCTTCAGCGGACTTCTCGACCGGCGGCCGTCGGTTCTCCCGCCGTCAAGGGAGCGCATGCTGGTGATTGCCCGGGATACGCGAGCCAGCGGCCGGGTTCTCAACGGCCTTGTGGCTCGCAGTTTTCAAGAAGCCGGGTTTATCCCCCATGATTTGGGGATTTTGCCGACTCCGGCCATCGCTTATCTTGTGGCCGGATTAAACGCGGCGCTGGGTTGCGTCATTTCCGCCAGTCACAATCCGCCTGAATACAACGGCCTTAAATTTTTCGGCCCCAGAGGCCAGAAAATCCCAGAGGATTGGGAGCGCGATATCGAAAAACAATTGCTCGGCGGCGCCCTTAAACGCCGCGCTTCGCCGGCGCGCAAACGCCGCGCGCCGCCGGGCTCCAGCCTGTTGTCCGGCGCCTTGCGTCCTGATTGGGCCCGGCGCCGCTATATGGATTTTTTAAAGTCCCGCTTGGCCGCGTATCTTGATTTTCGCGGGTTGACCGTGGTCGTGGACGCGGCTCATGGCGCGGCCGCGCAAGTTTTGCCTGATCTTCTTCGGGAATTAGGCGCCGTGGTCCATGTCTTGGGGGTTCAGCCGAACGGCCGCAATATCAATGTTGATTGCGGGGCGTTGCACCCTCAACGATTAGCGAGTATGGTGCTCAAAAAACGGGCGGATATCGGCTTCGCTTTGGACGGAGACGGCGATCGTTTGGTGGTGGTTGATGAGCGGGGCCGGGCGTTGCCCGGCGAGTGGGTGCTGGCGACCGTGGCCCTTGAGCGGCGGCGTTTGAGAGAAAAAGGCTCCGATGCGTTGGTGACGACGCAGGTGTCCAATTTTGCGTTAAGGCATTTTCTTGAAAAAAACGGCGTCGGCGTTATTGAAACAAAGGTCGGGGATCGTTGGGTGTTGGAAGCTCTGCAGGAGGCGGCGCTGGGATTCGGCGGGGAAAATTCCGGGCATTTTATTTGGCCGTTCGTGTTGCCGAGCGCGGACGGCTGTCTGGGCGCCATGATGATCGTTCAAATGCTTCTTGAGTCCGGGCGGCCGGCGTCCAAGTTATTCGCGCGGTTTCCATTGATGCCTCAAGCCGGCCTTCAAGTTCCTTCCCCTGCCGAGAAGCCGCCGCTGGAAAGTTTGCCGGTTTTCCTCAAGGAATTGGGCCTCGTGAGCAAGGCGTTGGATCATAAGGGGCGCGTTTTAGTCCGTTATTCGGGGACAGAGCCTGTCTTGCGCATTTTGTTGGAAGGAGAAATGCGTTTATCCGGCTTAAAAACAATGGCCGAATCTTTAAAGCAGGCGTACTTAAAAGCGATAGAATAGGGTTGTTTCAGTTTTAAGCGTCTAATCGGTATAAAAGGAGCGGATTATGGCTACGGCAAAACTCGGGGTCTGCCTTGATTATTTCGCCCAATTAAGGGAAGCGGGGGGAGAAGACACTCCTGAATTGTCCGACGTGGCCAATGAGCTGTCCAAGGCCGGCGTCCATGTTTTGTTGGCTCATTTGCGGCCGGAGAAAAAACCGCTGACGGAAAAAGACATCGCGGATTTAAAGCGCCAAACCAAGCTTTCTTTGCAGCTTCATTTGGCTCCTGATCCGGGTTTGGTTCCGGCCGCGGCCAGATTGTCTCCGGCTGTCGTTGTTTTTTCACCGGAAAAATCCGGCGAAGAGACCAGAGGCTTTGAGATTCAGAAAAATGAGGTGCAAAAAGAGGTGGGCAAGGCGATCGAAAGCGTCAAGAAAAAAGGCGTTAAAGTCGGCCTTCTCCTTGAGTCCAATGCCGTGGATATCCGTCTAGGCAAACGCCTGGGCGCTGATTTGATCGAACTCAACGCCCGGACCTATATCAAAGCCTCCTCCAAAGCCCGCCGCCAGTCGGCTCTTGAGGACCTGCATATCGCGGGACGTTTGGTGCGCGAATTGGAACTCGGTCTTCATGTCGGCCATGGCTTGGACTGCGATCATGTGGCTGAAGTCGCTCAGGTTTATGAGGTGCAGCAAATCAACGTAGGGTTTGCTTTGGTGGCCAGGAGCTTGTTTGTGGGCTTGCCCACGGCCGTGGAAGACATCTTGGAAGCCATCCGCACCGGCTCTGAGAATCCTCTGACATTGGAGGCCTGACGGCCGCATGTGCGGCATTGTCGGTTATTTAGGCAAACGTCAAGCCGGCCCGATTCTTCTGGAGGGTCTTAAGCGTCTTGAGTACCGGGGCTATGATTCAGCGGGCATCTGCGTTTTTTCTCCCAACGGCAAACTAGATATTGTCCGCGTCGTCGGCAAGATTTCCGGCCTTGAGCAGCGCTTGAGCGAGCGCCCGGTGGCCGGCTCATGCGCCCTGGGGCACTGTTTAAGCGCGGATACATTGATTCAATTGGCGGACGGGCGGTCCGTCAGAGCCGATTCATTGGGCGACGTTTGTACTGTTTTGGCTCTTGATCCCCAAAGCCTTAGAATCGTTCCGCATCAGGCTAAAGTTTGGTCGCATCCGGCGCCGGAAGAATTAATCGAAATTCGCATTCCTTTCGGCAAATTAGTTTGCACGCCCGAGCATCGTTTGTTTTTTACCGACAGCGAAGGAAATTTGACGGCCAAACGCGCCGAGGAGATTGAACCCGGGGACATTTTGCTCCATGCCAGGTCATGGGATTGCGAGGGAGCGCCGATTAAGTTTCAGCCGGTTCCTCTTTCCCGATATTACCGTCTCGGTCCTCTGTCGCGAGGCATCATCAAGGAGGCTTTGTTGCATCATGGAGGAGGCAGGCGGGTGGCGGAGATGGCCGGCGTCAGCACATCCATGATGGAACATATCAGGGATGAATCCAGAAATGTGGCCGAGCCTTTGTTGAACCAATTAAAGGAATCCCTCGGATTGAATTTGCCTGATGCCGAACCGGTGGATAGCCGCCACGGCAGTTTCGTTCATCTGCCTCAATCATCGGAACCGGGCGTGATGCAATTCATCGGTTACTTGATGGGCGATGGGCATATCGGCCGGCGCGGGTTGCGTTTTAAAGACCCTGACGGCGATACTTTGGAAGTTTATCGCAATCTGGCTCAAAAACATTTCAATGTGCGGGGCAGGATAGCCTCGATTCCGCAAGTCAAAGCCTATCTTTTGGAGATGAACAGTTTCGGCCTGGCCCAATGGATGCGCGTCAATGTCGCGCAGCGCCGGAGCGAACTCATGGAGAAAGCGGGCGGCCTGCCCGGCGATCACCTTGCAGGTTTGCTGCGCGGTTTATTCGATGCCGAAGGCTACGTAGCCCGGTCTGCCGGTCAAATCGGGTTGACCATGATTAATTTGGAATTGGTGCGGCAAATTCAGGGTTGGTTGTTGCGTTTCGGCATTTTGACCTCGTTAAGAGAATCTCAGCCGGACAGGTCCCATCGTCGCCCCAGCACATCAATGACTTTGTTGATTTCACGCCGGGATTCCTTTGTCGCATTTCGAGATGCGATCGGATTTTCGTCTTATCGTAAATGCCGTCAGTTGGATCATGCGCTTAAAGGAAAGCGCAACGGTTTTTATCTTTCTTCTTGGGCTGTTCCGATTAAAAAACCGATTATTAAAACCAAGATGCTGGACGCCGGAATCAAAAAATCAGCGTTGAGGCCTTTTGACGGAGAGGGACGCCTGAGCGATGGCCAGGTTGAAAAATTCATTGAAGCGTTCAAAAATGAGCCGCAGGCGCGGGAAACGATCGGCCGGATGAGGCGTTTCTTAGCGGCTGACGTGCGCCACCAAGAGGTGGTGTCCGTTCGAAGAATTTCTTCAAACGGAAAACCGGTTTACGACCTTGAAGTCGAAGAATTTGAAAATTTTTTTGCCAACGGAATCCTGTCGCACAACTCCCGCTGGGCGACGCATGGCCGCCCTTCAGAAGAAAACGCTCATCCGCACACGGATTGCTCGGGTGAAACGGTTCTGGTTCATAACGGCATCATCGAGAATTACCTGGAGCTTAAAGAAGAGTTGTTGAAACGCAAACATGCGTTTCGTTCGGAAACGGACACCGAGGTGCTGGCCCATCTTTTTGAGGAAGAGATGCCTAAAAAAGAAGGGGTCAACGTTTCCGACCGGGATGTCTTGAAAGCCGTGGGCCGGGTTTTGAAAAAATTGCGCGGCGCTTATGCGCTGGTGGTGATGTCCAAATCATGGGGGCGCCGCATCGTGGGCATCCGCAAAGATTGCCCCTTGGTCGTGGGCGTTGGCCAAGGCCGTGATGAGTCGTTCTTAGCTAGCGACATCCCCGCGCTTCTTCCGTTCACCAAAAAAGTCGTTTTTGTCGAGGACAATGAAGTCGTTTTGCTGGCGGAACATCAGCCGCCTAAGATTTTTTCCGCTTCCGGCGCGCCGGTGCGCCGCGCGCCTCAGGATGTGCCCTGGGACCCGTTGATGGCGGAAAAGGGCGGGTTCAAGCATTTCATGCTCAAGGAAATTCATGAGGGCCCGCGCTCGTTCGAGGATACGCTGCGCGCCCGCGCCTATGATGAAAATTTGGATTCCCTGCTTCAGGAGGTCAGCCTCACTAAAGCCCGGGTCCGTTCCCTGCGCCGGGTTCAGTTTTTGGCTTGCGGCACGGCCTTTCATGCGGGGTTGATCGGGGAGTATCTGTTCGAAAAATGGGCGGGCCTGCCCGCGCGTGCGGAAATCGCGAGCGAATTCCGCTATGCCTCCCGAAACGTTGAGCCCGGCACATTGGCCGTGGCCATCAGCCAATCCGGGGAAACGGCGGACACCATCGCGGCGTTGCGTTTGGCCGCGCAAACAAAGGGCGTCGCCACCACGGGCATCATCAATCAAATCGGCTCCACATTGACCCGTCAGGTCAAGGGAACGCTTTACACGCGTTGCGGACCGGAAATCGGCGTGGCTTCGACCAAAGCTTTCATGGCGCAATTAGCGTCCTTATATTTATTGGCGCTGGGGTTCGGACGGGTCAGGGGAACATTAAGCGCCAAAGCATTCCGCGCATTGACGCATGATCTTCTTGAGCTGCCCAATAAATTAAGGTCCGCGATCAGCCATCTTGATCCGGCCGTCGCCGAATTAGCCCGGGAATTCCAGGAAGCCAAGGGGTTTTTGTATTTAGGCCGGCACATGATGTACCCCATCGCCTTGGAAGGCGCTTTGAAATTAAAAGAAATCTCCTACATTCACGCCGAGGGTTACGCGGCCGGGGAAATGAAGCACGGCCCCATCGCCTTAATCGACAAGGATATGCCCGTGTTTTCTTTCTGTCCCAAGAATTCTTCGGTGTATGAAAAAACCCGTTCTAATTTAGAGGAGGCCAAGGCTCGCGGCGCCCGGATTTTAGCGGTGATCACCCAAGGCGATCATGGTCTCGATAAATTGAGCCATCGGAATTTGGCGGTGGCCGGCGCCGGGCATGAGTTTTTCGAGCCTGTGTTGGCCGTGGCCGCGGCGCAGTTGTTCGCTTATCATGTGGCGAATTTGAAGGGATTGGACGTGGATCAGCCGAGGAATTTGGCCAAAAGCGTCACGGTTGAATGACAATTATCGGCACCGGCGTTGATATCATCGAGATCGAACGCATCAAAAAAGCCGGCAAAAACCCCCGCTTCCTGAGCCGCGTTTTCAGCAAAGAGGAATTGGCTTATGCCGTGAAAAGCCGGAAAAAATGGGAGCGTTTGGCTGTGCGTTTCGCGGCCAAAGAAGCCGTATGGAAGGCTTTAAGCAGCCCCAGCGTCAATTTGAGGGATATCACGGTCCAGCGTTTGGATAACGGCAAGCCGATCCTTGATTTGAGCAAGTTAGGTTTTCCAAAAAAATGGAAAGCCTCGATCACTCTTTCTCACTCCGATCATTACGCGGTCGCCTATTGTTTGGTTTATTCAGAATCATGAAGCCTGTTACCGCCGCCATTGTCCGCAAAGCCCTGCCTAAGCGCCGGACCGAGACTCAGAAATGGGATTATGGGCATTGCCTGGTCGTGGCCGGGTCCCGCCGCCTGTTGGGCGCGGCAGTGCTGACCACTAAGGCGGCTTTGCGCGGCGGCGCGGGCCTGGTGACTTTGGCCACGCCGAGGAGTCTTCAGGCTTTGGTTTATTCCCAGATTCTCGAAGCCCTGACTCTGCCGTTGGAGGAAACCGTGGACGGCACCGTTGATTGGGGAGCTGTAGGCACGATTAAAACCTATGCCAAGGAGCGCGGGGTTACTTCGATTGTCGTGGGCCCGGGTTTGACCCGCCAGGAACAAACCACTCAATTTATCCGGACCTTGGTCAAGGAAGTGGAAATCCCCATGGTTTTAGACGCGGATGCTTTGAATGTGAAGCCTCCGTTGGACGGCCAAGCGTTTCGTTGTTTAACCCCGCATCGAAAAGAATTCAGCCGTTTGATGAGCATTCCTGAAGATGAAGTGATCAAAAAGGGCCCGGCTTTGGGCCGGGCCTTCGCCAAAAATCATCCCAACGCGGCGTTGGTTCTCAAGGGTTTTAAAAGCAAGGTTTTTTTCCGTTCCCAAGCCTGGCAAAATCCGACCGGCAATCCGGGTATGGCCAAGGGCGGATCAGGCGATGTGTTGGCCGGATTAATGGGCGCTTTTGTGGCGCAACTGGCCGCCCGTAAAGTACCCATTGGGGATTATCTGCAGGGGGTTTTGGCCGCTGTTTATCTTCACGGTTTGTCCGGTGATTTGGCTTGCCGGGCGTTAAGCGAAGTGTCCATGAACGCGGAAGACATCGTGGCCCATCTCCCAGAGGCCATGAAAAAGACATTGAACCGTTAATGGCCGCTAAACTTAGTGATATCGGTGAATTCCGTTTGATTCATCAGCGCATTTTGCCGTCCTTGGGACGCCAGGCTAAATTAGGCGATGATTGCGGCTGGTTTGATTTAGGCGACGGCAAGGTGCTGTTAGCCAGCACGGATTCTTTGGTCGAAGATTCTCATTTCCGGAAGTTGTGGATGTCGCCCGGGGAATTGGCGGTTAAATCCCTGCGCACGGCTTTAAGCGATGTGGCGGCCATGGGCGGGGGGGAGCATTGTTCGGCTCTGGTGGCCATGGGCTTGGGACGCCGGGCGCCAGCCTCGGAATTCGACGATTTTCTGGCGGCTTTGCGCCGGGAAGCCGGAAAATGGCGGGTTAAAATTTTAGGAGGGGATTTGACCGAAATTCCCCAGAACTCCAATGGGCATCAACACGGGGGCGGGTTTGTCACGGTCACTGTTTTAGCGGTGTCCGAACGGGCCCGTCTTCTTTTGCGGTCCCAGGCCAGGCCGGGGGAAACGCTGTGGATATCAGGCCCGATCGGGCTCGCCAAAGCCGGGCTGGAATACTTGGATTCAGGGCAGAAGCCCGCGTTGTTCGCGTCGTTAGCCCAGGCCCATAAGCGTCCTCCTCTTCGCTTGGTCGAGGGCGCGCGTTTATCCGTGCGCAACATCTCCCGGGCGGCCATGGATTTATCCGATTCATTAGCCTGCGCGCTATTATGGATGGCCAAGCTTTCCCGCGTTGATTTTGAGGTCAATTTGAGGCAAATCCCGATCCCAAAAATTCTTGGCCAGTGGTCGGCTATGCGCCGGAAACCGTTGGTTGATTATTTTTTATACGGGGGCGAGGATTATGAATTGTTGTTTACCTCGACTTCCTCCGCGCGCATGGTTAATCGTTTTTTGCCCGAGGCCTATCCCATAGGACGGGTGATGAAGGGTTCGGGCGCGGTGCGGGTTTCGGACTTGGACGGACGGGAAATTTTTGTCGATGAGAACACCGTCGGCTATCAGGCGTTCAAATAAATGTTGATCGAATTGACGGAAAAACTCGGACGCCGCTGGCTGAACAACCGGGGCATTCAAAGCCGCTGGGCTCAAACGTCAGGCGGCCGCATCCATTTTTTTGACGCGCCGGGCCACGGCGAATTGCCTCCCGTCGTTTTATTTCACGGGATCAGCACGACGGCCACGTCATTCGGGTTTTTAATGGAAGCCTTGCGCCGGGATTTCAGCCGCGTTTTGGCTTTTGATACGCCGGGCCATGGATTAAGCGAGGTGCCCCGCTTTGCGACGCTCGACACTCTTTATGAACATTTGACTCAGGCGCTCAAGCCGGAATTGGGGACCGGGGCGGCGGTCATTTTCGGCAATTCTTTGGGCGGAGCGTTTGCCGTTAAATGGGCTCTTGAACATCCCGGCTTAACCCGCGGCCTGATTCTTGTTTCCCCCGCCGGCGCGCCCATGAGCCCATCGGAAATGGCCAATTTTTTCAAGATTTTTCCGCGCCATTCCCCGGCCCAGGCCAGGGAATTTTTACGCCGTCTGTATCATCGAGCGCCCTGGTATACGCCTTTGATCGCGCCGGGTGTTCACCGGCTGTTCGCCCGCCCCTTAATTACGGATATTTTGGAATCAGCCAAGCCCGACCGTCATTTCACGCCCGAGGAGCTGGGGTCTTTTACCATGCCCGTCATGTTGATTTGGGGCCGCTCGGATAGGGTGATGCCGCCCAATCATGCCGGCTATTTCAAGCGGCATTTACCCGAAGGTTCTGTGATCGAAGAGCCCGAAGGTTTCGGGCATTGTCCTCATTTGGACAATCCGCTGCGGCTCGCTCGTTTGATCACCATTTTTGCCCGTGAGCGTGCGTTGAACGCAACACAGGGGAATCGTTCATGAAATTTCTGTGGAATGATCGAAAGGCCGGAACCGACCCTATCAGCCAGCTCATTCATCTCTCTCGCTTAATCGGCGCTGATTCGACGTTGACCCAACCCGGCGGCGGCAATACCTCGATCAAGGTTAAAGAAAAGGACCGTTTGGGCCGCGAGCAGGATATTCTCGTCGTCAAAGGCAGCGGTTCGGACTTGGCCTCGGTTGATAAAAAGGATTTTGCTCATCTGGCTATTCGTTCTCTTGATGATTTGAAGCATTACGATGATTGCTCCGATGAATCCATGATGGACTTGATGAGCAAGGCAGCCGTGGCTCCGGGCCCGGCTCCTTCGGTTGAAACACCGTTACATGCGTTTTTGCCGTATCGCGTGATCGCGCATACCCATGATTTTGCCACCCAGGCTTTAACCAATACGCCCAATGCCGGAATGTGGATGCAGGAAGTTTTCGGCGAGCGCCTTGTTTTTTTACCCTATCAACGCCCGGGTTTTCCCTTAGCCAAAAGCCTGGCCCGCATTACTCGTATTGATAAAGCTCAAGGCATGGTTTTGGAGCACCATGGTTTGGTGGTTTGGGCGGATACGCCAAGGGAATGTTACACGCGGCTTCATGCCTTCATTAATCGCGCTGAACGCTTTATTAAAATTCGTTCCCGCCGCGCTCAATCCCTCGGTTCCGCGCGTTTTGCTCCGGCCTCCCATCAACCCAAAGCATTAAGTTCGTTGTTTCCTTTTTTGCGCGGACTTTCAAAGGGCGCTTTATTGCATTGGGACGCGTCTGCCGAGGCTTTGCGCTTTATTCATTCGCAAAAAGCCGCGGCCTTGGCCCGCGCCGGTTACGCCACCTTGGAGCATATCCTGCGCTGCGGCCGGCAGCCGCTGTATATTCCTTTTGATTTTTCCCGGGCGCCGCTTGAAAAAGCCAAAACTGTTTTGAAAAAGGCCTTTGTTTCCTATGAAAACGAGTACCGGCGTTATTTCAACCGCCATCAAAACGGCCAGGGAATGCTTGAACCCCGGCCCAAAATTCTTCTGCTGCCTGGGGTGGGCCTTGTGGCTGCGGCTGATACCAAAGCTCGCGCGCGTTTGGCAGCCACCTGCTATCGACATAGTATGCGTGTGATCGAAGCAGCCTGCGGCCTTGACCGTTTTTCCTTTATATCCGAACAAGAGCTTTTTGATGTGGACTATTGGTCCCTTGAGTTGGCCAAGGTCAAAGGCCCAAAGCCGGAGTTTCACCGTAAAGTCGTTTTTGTTACCGGCGCCGGTTCCGGCATTGGCAGGGCTGTGGCCGGGGCTTTTGCCAAGCGCGGAGCGCATGTGATCGCTGCGGATCTCAACGCTGCCTTAGCCATTGAAACAGCTCAAGAGATCGGCCGCGACACCAAAGACGCCGACCGGGCCTCTGCCGTGGCCGTGGATGTCAGCCGGGAATCAAGCGTCGCCCGGGCTTTTGAGCAAGCCGCGCGCGTTTTCGGCGGAGTCGATATTATCGTCGCCAATGCGGGTTATTGCGAACCGGCTCCTTTGGCTGGCGTTAAAACAGATATTTGGGACCGGCATTTCGCAGTTAATGCCCGCGGCGTTTTGCTTTCGGCTCAAATCGGCAGCCGCTTGATGAAAGAACAGGGCGCCGGCGGCACGATTTTAGTCAATGTGTCCAAGGCAGCGATGGTTCCGGCCAAGGAAAACGCGGCGTATACTGCGTCCAAAGCCGCGGCTTTGATGCTCGCTAAAAATCTGGCCTTAGAATTGGGGCCTTTAGGCATTCGTGTCAACGCCGTTAATGCGGATTTCGTCAACACGCCGTTATTCATGAAATTGGCCGGCCACCGAGCCAAGAAAAATGGCGCTTCGTTGGAGCAAACGTTGGCTTCTTACCGTTCCCGCAATCTTTTGGGCGTGGGTCCTTTGGAGCCCGAAGCTGTGGCCGAGGCTTTTGTGTATTTGGCTTCGGACAAGGCCAAATACACCACCGGCGGGCTCTTGACCGTGGACGGCGGCCTCCCCGAAGCCATGCCCCGATAGCTAAGTTTTTAAGCGCGCGGCCATCGCAAACTCAAAAAAATAGCGGTTTAAATCTTCTAGCTTGGAACCATATTCCGGGCCGCCCAGCCAGGCATCGCAGAGAAATTCTCTGGCGCGAACCAGTTCTTTAAGGCGTCCATGCCAGCGAGGGTCCGCGATGGTGAGATCAAGCAGTTCCAAAGCCCGGGTCATGGCGCCGTCAAAGAGAGGAGGATCTTTTTCCTTCCAACGAATAGCGCGGCTGAGTTCGCTGCCCACGTTCCCAAGCTGGTTGAACAGCGAAAGAGCATGCCATCGTCCGGCCGCCAATTCAGGATGATTCGTGCTCATGGATTGCGGATGAGTTTTTCAGCGATTTCTTCGATTTTGGCCCGTAAACCTGCGTCATCAACGCCTCTTGAGCGGTTGCTCTGGGATGGCCGCACATTGATCATGGAATCGAATTCAATCCATTCTTTTTTAGATTTGCGCGGATAGATGTTAATGCCCCACAAATTGTTTTGTTGCGATCCATTTTCTAAAAGAATCGTTTCTTCATCGGCGTGAAGCTCGCCGCCGATCGCCATCATGGACTGTTCCACGTCCACAACCGCTTTGACAAAATCGCCGAATTGGGTTTCGGCCATTTTGGCGAGTTCTGCCATAGAAATCGGTTCACGGATAATGCGGATTGTCATGGATTAGCCCTATATTATCAGTTTCCGCCAGACACCATCCTTGCCCCCCGTTTTTTCTCCTGTTATGCTTTAATTGTCGAGCGGGACTTTAATTCCAACTTGGCCCCGGCTATAACGGGGGCCTAAAGCGGAAGAAGGGAAAAACCTGTGTCCCGCCGGGCACAGGGTTTTTAGTTTTATGAGCAATATTGGGGTAACGTATAAAAACCGGGGCCGCGAAGAGGAGTTGCGGCATTTGCTCCATGGGCGCATTTTGGTCGTTGACGGCGCCATGGGCACCATGATTCAAGCCCGGGATTTAAAAGCCGAGGATTTCGGCGGACCGGCCTTGGAAGGCTGCAATGAAAATTTAAACATCACGCGCCCGGATGTGATCCGGGAAATTCATGAAGCGTATCTTGAAGCGGGTGCGGATATTGTTGAAACGAATTCCTTCGGCTCAACCCGCACCGTGTTGGCCGAGTATGCTTTGGCTGACCGGGCTTTAGAGATCAGCCGGGCCGCGGCGCAAATTGCCCGGCAAGCCGCAGACAAATATTCCACCAAGGATAAACCCCGTTTTGCGGCCGGTTCCATGGGCCCCACTACCAAAACCATTTTAGTGACCGGCGGCGTGACGTTCCAGCAGCTGGAAGCCGCTTATGCCGAACAAGCGTTGGGGCTTTTGGAAGGCGGAGCGGACATTTTGCTTTTGGAAACCGCCCAGGATACCTTGAATTTGAAAGCCGGATTAAACGGCATCGATCAGGCTTTTCAAAAGTTTGATCGCTCGGTCCCGGTCATGATTTCCGCCACCATCGAGGTGATGGGCACCATGCTGGCCGGGCAAACCGCCGAGGCCCTGTACATATCGCTGGAACACCGCAATTTATTTTCCATCGGCTTAAACTGCGCCACCGGCCCGGATTTTATGACGGATCATATCCGCACGCTTTCCGAGTTGTCTCGTTTCGGCGTCTCGGCGATCCCCAATGCCGGTCTTCCCGATGAAAACGGCCGCTACAATGAAACCCCGGAAATTTTTGTCAAGAAGCTGGAGCGCTTCATTTCGGAAGGCTGGATTAATATCGTGGGCGGTTGCTGCGGCACTACGCCCGAGCATATCCGCCGCGTATCCCGATTGGTCCAAGGCAAAATCCCCAGGCTGTTGGTCAGAAGACATCGTTGCCATGTTTCGGGTCTTGAACCCTTCGAAATGACCGATGAAAAGCGTCCGATCTTGGTGGGGGAAAGAACCAATGTGATCGGAAGCCGCCTCTTCAAAGATTTAGTCGTGGGCGCCAAATGGGAGGAAGCGGCGGAAGTCGGCCGCCGCCAGGTCAGAAACGGCGCTCATGTCATCGACGTTTGTTTGGCCAATCCGGATCGAAACGAGCTGGAGGATATCGGGATTTTTCTCGATTATTTGGTTAAAAAAGTCAAAGCCCCCATTATGATCGATTCCACGGACGCCCAAGTCATCAACGCCGCGCTCAAGAAAATTCCGGGCAAAGCCATTATCAACTCCATCAACCTTGAAGACGGCGAGGAGCGCTTTGAGACCGTGGTTCCTCTCATTCATCAATACGGCGCCGCCGTGGTTGTGGGCACCATTGACGAGGACAAAGCCCAGGGTATGGCCGTCACCGCCGAGCGAAAATTAGCCATTGCCCGACGGAGTTTTAAGCTTTTGACGGAAAAGTACGGACTCAGGCCCGAGGATTTGATTTTTGATCCCTTGGTTTTTCCCTGCGCCACCGGGGACAAAAATTATTTCGGCTCGGCCGCTCTAACCATCGAAGGCGTCAAAAAAATCAAAGAAGCCTTGCCTCATTGCAAAACCATTTTGGGCATTTCCAACGTTTCTTTCGGACTGCCCCATGCCGGGCGCGAGGTGTTAAACGCCGTATTTCTTCATCATTGCGTGCAAGCCGGGCTGGATCTGGCCATTGTCAATACCGAAAAGCTTGCCCGGTATTCGAGTTTGCCTGAAGAGGATAAGCGTTTGGCCGAGCAGCTTTTGTTTTGGAGCGGCCCCGGTGATCCTGCCTATCCGCCCGGCACTGATTTAATCGCCGTGTTTACGGCCCATTTTCGGGATAAAGTCGCCGAGAAAAAGAAAGACACCCGCAAGGATTTGCCTGTTGAGGAACGCCTGCCCAAAAACGTGGTCGAAGGCTCAAAAGAAGGCTTGATCGAAGATTTGGATACGCTTTTAAAGCACACAAAACCCCTTGCCATCATCAATGGCCCTTTAATGAAAGGCATGGATGAGGTGGGGCGCCTATTCGCCAATAACGAAATGATCGTGGCCGAAGTGCTTCAGTCTGCCGAGGTTATGAAAGCGGCTGTGGCGCATTTGGAGCCTTTCATGGACAAAGTGGATGTGGGCACCAAGGGGAAAATTGTTTTGGCCACGGTCAAAGGCGATGTTCATGATATCGGCAAAAACCTGGTCCATATTATTTTGAAGAACAACGGCTATAACGTCGTGGACTTAGGCATTAAAGTCGCCCCGGAGCAATTAATCGAGGCCGTTAAAAAAGAAGCGCCCAGGCTGGTCGGACTTTCCGGTCTTTTGGTCAAATCCGCCCATCAAATGGTGGTGACAGCCGAGGATTTAGAGGCCGCCGGAATCGATGTCCCCGTCCTAGTCGGCGGCGCCGCGCTTTCCGCCAAATTCACCGCGTCCAGAATCGCGCCGCGCTATGACAGCGTTGTTGTTTACTGTAAAGACGCCATGTCGGGTCTCGAAGCCGCTAATTCTTTGGTGGATTCCGGCCGCTGCGAGGCTTTCGTGGCCAAAAATAAAGAAATTCAGGAGTATCTCTCTTGTCAAACCGCGAACGGCTCTCATCCCGTTAAATCGGAAGCAGTTTCCGCAGCAGCCATTATCAAACATGATGGCCTATCGCCCGCGCCCCCTGATTTAAAGCTTCATATCGAAAATAACTTTGATATCGAGGCGATTTTCCGCTACATCAACCCCATTATGTTGTACGGTAAGCATTTGGGCCTGAAAGGCTCTCCTGAAAATTTGATTAAAGAAGGCAACCCTAAAGCCGTGGAGCTTCATCGAAGCATTGAGGAGTTAAAAGGGGAAATCCTAGCCAAAAATTTGATCAAAGCCCGCGCCGTGTACCGGTTTTACCCCTGTTGCTCCGAGGGGGACTCAATCCACATTCTTTCAGCCCCATCTTCTGACATCATCGAAACTTTTGCTTTCCCCCGCCAACCCTCCGCCGAACGCCTTTGCATATCCGATTTCATCCGTCCCAAGAACTTAAGCCCCGATTACCTCTGCCTCTTCGTGGTCACCTGCGGCGACGGCATCCGCGAAGAATCAACCCGCTTGCGCGAAGCCGGCGAATACTTAAAAAGCCATGCCCTCCAAGCCATCGCCATTGAAGCAGCCGAAGGTTTCGCCGAGCTTTTGCATGAAAAAATCCGCGCCATGTGGGGCATCCCCGATCCCGCGGGCATGCCCATCCGCGAGAAATTTCAGGCCAAATACCGGGGTCTTCGGGTGTCCTTCGGCTACCCGGCCTGCCCAAATTTAGAGGACCAAGCAAAACTCTTTAAACTCCTCGAACCCGACAAACACATCGGCGTCCAATTAACCGAAGGCTTTATGATGGAACCCGAAGCCTCGGTCTCTGCCCTGGTCTTTCACCATCCCCAGGCCCGTTATTTCTCCGTAGGAAGCGCGGTAGCCGCTTAAACGGAATCATCAATTTCTATATTAAGCAAAATTTTACATATTAATTTTGCTTTTAAGCAAAACTTAACATATACTTAAGTTATGCTTAAAGACCGGTATCTAAGCTCACCCGTCGCCGTCGATCTTGAAGAGAAGATGGTATTTATCAGCGGTCCCCGGCAGGTGGGGAAAACCACGCTGGCCCAATCATTGCTGGCCGGAAGGTTTAAGAAGGCGGCTTATTTTAACTGGGATAAAAAACAAGGACGCGACGCCATTATCGCCGCTGACTGGCCGCAGAATGCCGATCTCATTATTCTTGATGAAATCCATAAATACAAGCGTTGGAAGCGCTTCGTTAAAGGCGAATACGACAGCCTTAAGCATCAATATAAATTTCTTATCACCGGCAGCGCCCGCCTGGATGTCTACCGTAAAGGCGGCGACTCGCTTTTAGGCCGCTATCGTCATTATCGTCTTCATCCGTTTTCCCTGGCTGAGTTAAATAATAGGAAAAACCCTCTCAAACCCTTTGAAAACATTCCCGTGGGGGCGCCGGCCAAAGGTTTGGAAATTCTGGAACAATTCGGCGGCTTTCCCGAACCCATGCTCGCTCAGGATGAGCGAAAACTGCGGCTCTGGCACAACGAGCTGCATGAACGGCTCCTGCGCGAAGACATTCGTGACGTGGAAACCATCCGCGATTTAAGCGCTATGCAGGTCCTCACCGGGATGTTGCCCTCAAAGGTGGGATCATTGTTGTCGATCAATGCGATCAGGGAGGATATGGAAGTCAGTCACCGGGCTGTTTCCAACTGGCTCAATATTCTCGAGGCCTTTTATTATCAATTTAGGATTTATCCTTTTTCACGCGGACCGTTTAGGTCGCTCAAGAAAGAGCCCAAGCTGTATCTTTGGGACTGGTCGGAGGTGACGGGAGCGGCGGCCCGCTTCGAGAACATGGTGGCCTCACATTTACTTAAGCTTGCCCATTGGCTTCATGACCGGGAGGGCTACCGGACCGGACTTTATTTTTTGCGCGACAGCAGCAAAAGGGAAGTCGATTTTTTGTTCACCGTCGGTGAGAAACCCTGGTTTGCCGTCGAAGTCAAAACTCAATATGAGGGATTGGTCCCGAATTTGAATTACTTCAGGGAAAAGTTGCGCATCCCCTTCGCCTACCAGGTGATCAACAGGCCGGGGATCGATCAGTTAAGCGGCGGCATCCGCGTCATCTCCGCCGACAAATTTTTGTCGGCTTTAATTTGACGCTCAAACCGCGCTTTTTAATTCATTGCGCTTAATCGACAGGTCTAAAGGCCATTTTGCTAGAATCCCTTCGACCCCAGCTAAAACCACAAGCATGTTGGCTAAGACCGGTTTTTCGTCCGTTGAAGCAGCTCGCGTTCAACAAAGCGAACCTTCTTCCGTTTTAGAGACGAAACTCGTTTTAAGCGACGGCACAGAATACATTGGCCGCTTTTTCGGCGCTCAGAAAAACGTTCGCGGAGAGGTGGTTTTTAACACCGGTTTAACAGGTTATGTCGAATCTCTGACCGACCCGTCGTATCGGGGTCAGATTTTAGTCCTCACCTACCCTCTTCAGGGCAATTACGGCGTTCCCCGCGACCGTTTTGAATCCAAAAAAATTCAGGTCCAAGGTTTAATCGTCAGCCGCTACAGCCAAAGCCACAGCCATTACGAGGCCGTGCGCAGCCTTTCCGAATGGCTTCAATCCGAAGGCGTGCCCGCGCTTGAAGGTATCGATACCAGGCAGCTAACCAAACGTTTGAGAGAACACGGCACTTTAGAAGGCGCGCTGCGGGCCGGCGATCATGAGCCTGTGGAAGGCGTTGATATGAGCCAGGCAGCCAAAGACGCGGCTTGGCCGGAAATGATTCGCTATGAAGGCAAAGGCCCCGTTATTTTGGTGATCGATGCCGGGATCAAAGAAAGCATTATTCGATCTTTAACGCGCCGGGGCGCCTCTGTTCTGCGCGTTCCTTTTTATCGTCCTTGGGAATCCATACTTCAGGATGTCCAGGGCATTGTGATCGGCAACGGACCCGGGGACCCTTCTGATTTAAAAGACTTGGCCGATCGTCTGCGCTTGGCTTTCGAGCGCAAGATTCCGGTTTTCGGCATTTGCTTGGGCCATCAATTGCTTTCTTTGGCTGCCGGAGCCAAAACCTATAAGCTCAAATACGGGCATCGCTCCCAAAATCAGCCGGTCAAAGATTTGACCACCGGTCGTTGCTACATCACCAGCCAAAATCACGGGTACGCCGTTGATCCCGCTTCCTTATCTCAAGATTGGGAACCATGGTTTGTCAATCTTAATGACAGGACCAATGAGGGTATTCGCCACCGCTCGTTTCCTTTTTATTCGGTTCAGTTTCATCCGGAAGCAGCGCCCGGTCCAAGGGACACCGCTTTTTTATTTGACGCCTTTTTAGATACGGTCCGGGAAACCCGGCAGGCCTTGTTGGTGTAGATTCATGCCGGAAGAAAATAGCAATTCAAAACCAAAACGAGTCCTGGTCCTGGGCTCCGGCGCTTTAAAAATCGGCCAAGCCGGGGAATTCGACTATTCCGGCTCCCAGGCCTTAAAAGCGCTAAGAGAAGAAGGCGTCTATACGGTTTTAATCAATCCTAATATCGCCACGGTCCAAACATCGGAAAAAATGGCTGACGCCATTTATTTCCTTCCGGTCGATCCTCATTTTGCCGAGAAAGTCATGGTCAAAGAAAATATCGACGCCCTGCTGCTGAGCTTCGGCGGTCAAACAGCCTTAAATTGCGGCCTTGATTTGGCCCGCGCCGGAATTTTGGAGCGCTTGGGCGTCCGAGTTTTGGGAACTCCTGTCGAAGCCATTCTGGCGACGGAAGATCGTCGAATTTTTGTCGATCGTCTTGCGGCCATCGGCGTATCAACGGCCGCAAGCCGCGCCTGTTCCGGCGTTGACGAGGCATTGGAAGCGGCCAATTCCATCGGTTATCCGGTTATTTTGCGCGCCGGCTACTCTTTGGGCGGACAGGGTTCGGCCATTGTCTACGAAGAAAATCAATGCCGCCAAGCTCTGGAGCGCGCTTTTATCGGCTCGCCCCAGGTTTTGGTGGAAGAATGCCTTTATGGGTGGAAAGAAATCGAATACGAGGTTGTTCGCGACAGCCGGGACAATTGCATTACGGTCTGCAACATGGAAAACGTGGACCCCATGGGCATTCACACCGGCGAATCCATCGTGGTGGCTCCTTCGCAGACTTTAAACGACGAAGAATATCAATCGCTTCGGGACATCGCGATCAAGGTGATCCGTGAGCTGGGCATTATCGGCGAATGTAATATTCAATACGCGCTTGATCCCAAATCAAGCCAATGCCGCGTTATTGAGGTTAATGCGCGCTTGTCCCGCTCTTCGGCGCTCGCTTCAAAAGCCACGGGATATCCCTTGGCCTATATGGCGGCCAAACTAGCTCTTGGTTACAGCTTGGATGAATTGCCTAATCCCATCACGCGAACGACCAAAGCGTTTTTTGAGCCGGCGTTGGATTACATTGTTTGCAAAATCCCCCGTTGGGATTTGCAGAAATTCGACGGCGCCAATACCAGGATCGGCACGGAAATGAAGTCGGTCGGCGAGGTCATGGCCGTCGGCCGTTCATTCCCCGAAGCCCTGCAAAAGGCGCTGCGCATGCTTGAAATCGGCGTTGACGGCCTTGATCCTTATATTTTTAATTTTGACAATTTGCGTTTTGAGCTTAAACATCCTTCGCCTTTGCGCATTTTCGCCGTTGCCAAGGCGTTCGCGGAAGGCGCGTCTTTTGAAGAAATCGCTTCTCTGACTCAAATTGATCGGTTTTTTCTGGCGGAAATCGAGCGCATCGTGGCCCTGGACAAACAATTATCCACAGTTTCTGAGGATCAATTAGACCGGGCGTTTTTGCTTGAAATAAAAAAACAGGGTTTTTCCGATAAAACCATCGCTTCGCGGACAAAAACATCGGCCCAAGGAATCAGATCATTACGCCGGCGTTTGGGCGTGCGGCCCTATTTGGCGCAAATCGACACCTTAGCCGCCGAATATCCCGCTCAAACGAATTATCTTTATTTGACTTACGCGGCGAGCGCAAGCGACGCTGATTCTTCTTCCCGGCGCAAAATTTTAGTTTTGGGCTCAGGCTGCTACCGAATCGGTTCAAGCGTGGAATTTGACTGGTGCTGCGTCAATGCGGCTTGGGCGGCCCAGGAATCAGGCTATGAAACCATTCTTTTAAACTGCAATCCGGAAACCGTGTCCACGGACTATGATGTCTGCGACCGGCTGATTTTTGACGAAATCACTTTAGAAACCGTGCTCGAAATCGTTGATGTCGAAAAACCCGAAGGCGTTTTAGTTTCCATGGGCGGGCAAACCGCCAATAATTTGGCTTTAAAACTTCATCGCCACGGCGTGCGCATTTTAGGAACGCCGCCGGAGTCCATCGACCAGGCCGAAGACCGGGAAAAGTTTTCAGCGTTATTGGATTCCATGGGCATGGAGCAGCCCAAGTGGCTTTCTGCCACCCGTTTGGATGATCTGGATAAAGCGGTGGAAACTTTAGGGGGGTATCCGGTCTTGGTGCGTCCTTCTTACGTTCTTTCCGGCGCTGCCATGCGCGTGGCCCACAACGAAGCCCAATTGCGCCATTATTTAACTAAAGCCGCGAACGTTTCTCCGGAGCATCCGGTTGTTATTTCGCAATTTGAGCGCCATTCCCGTGAAATTGAAATTGACGCAGTCGCGGACCGGGGCCGTTTGATTTTATGGGCTATTTCCGAGCATATCGAGGACGCCGGCGTTCATTCCGGCGACGCCACTTTGGTTTTGCCTCCGCAAAAGCTTTATGTTGAAACCGTTCGCCAAGTCAAACGCCTGGCCCAGCAAATCGCCGGAAAACTCAATATTACCGGGCCTTTTAATGTGCAGCTTTTGGCGCGCCACAATGTGGTCAAGGTCATCGAGTGCAATTTGCGCGCTTCCAGAAGCTTCCCTTTCGTTTCCAAAGTGATGGGGGTTAATTTTATTCGTGAGGCGACCAGAGCCATGTTGGGCGTGCCTGCCAAGGAACACATTCTCAAAAATCCTCTTGAGCTGGATTATGTGGCTGTCAAGGCTCCCCAGTTTTCTTTCCGCCGGTTGACCGGGGCCGATCCCATCTTGGGGGTGGAGATGGCTTCAACGGGCGAGGTCGCTTGTTTCGGCCAAACCCGTGACGAGGCCCTATTAAAATCGTTGCTGGCCACCGGTTTTCGCTACCCGAAGCGCGGCGTTCTTCTTTCCTTGGGAAAAATGGAAGAAAAATACCGCTTTGCGGATGAAGCCAAGATGTTGGCCAAATATGGCCTGCCCATTTATGCCACCCCCGGCACTGCTGAAATGCTGGTTGAGGAAGGGATTGAATGCGTTATTGTGGATAAAGGCGACGGCAAAAGTTCATACCTCAGCGCTCTTGATTGCCTTAAAAACGGCACAATTGATTTAGTTATTAATGTGACGAGAGAATACGACGATCAAGGCCGCCCGGATGGTTTTTTCATACGCCGATGGGCCATTGATTACGACGTTCCCTTGATTACCGACCTGTGGCTGGCCCGCTGCTTGACCCAGGCTATTTGCCGGGTTTCAAGCAATGATCTTGAAATTGATGAATGGTCCGCTTATTTGGAACCCAAGATGCTCACGCTGACTTAAATTTTGTTTAATTTAAACCATCCTGCCCTTCGGGACCTATCGCTTTTGTTATACTCTTTACCCTAATTCCTTATTGAGAATTTAAATCGTTTATAAGAATTTTTTTATTAGTTGGGGGTGTTAAACGTGGGATTACAACCTGGTTCTTCAGTAACACAACAAGCCGCGCCGTCTGGCAATCAAACGACGACTATAGATATAGCATCGGGCGATCGGCATCAATCTTCGCAGCTTCTCGAAAAAATCAAATCCCGCGAGGCCGTTGTCGGGATTATCGGTTTGGGTTACGTGGGGCTGCCTTTGGCGATCCGCTGCGCAGATATGGGTTTTCCTGTTCTTGGGTTTGATATTGATGAGCACAAGGTCAAGCGGCTCAACAGCGGTCAAAGCTATATCAATCATATTGGGTCCGATTTAATAGCCAAGCTGGTTCAACAAGAGCGTCTTCTGGCGACCGCAGATTTTGGGCGTCTCGGCGAGGCGGACTGTATTCTGGTCTGCGTCCCTACTCCGTTGACGCCGTATCGGGAACCGGATCTCTCCTACATCGTTAATACGATGGCTGCGATCAAAGCAACGTTGAGGCCGGGCCAGTTTATTTCCCTGGAAAGCACAACCTACCCGGGCACAACTTCCGAAGTACTGTTGACGCAGTTCGAGAAAACCGGGCTTAAAGCCGGGAAAGATTTTTATTTGGTTTTTTCTCCTGAACGGGAAAATCCGGGCAACGGCAAATTCGCCTTGGCGCAGATTCCGAAAGTTGTGGGCGGCGTGACCAGCGAATGCCAACGGGTGGGGCGAACGTTTTACGAACAAATCGTGGAAAGAGTCGTGCTGGTCGCCTCTCCTGAAGCCGCGGAAATGACCAAGCTTCTTGAAAATATTTTCCGGTGCGTTAACATCGCCTTGGTCAACGAATTGAAAATTCTTTGCGACCGGATGGGGATCGATATTTGGGACGTTATCAGCGCGGCTTCCACGAAACCGTTCGGTTTTATGCCTTTTTATCCCGGTCCGGGCTTGGGGGGCCATTGCATTCCCGTCGACCCGTTTTATTTGACCTGGAAGGCCCGGGAATATGACATGGTGACGCGTTTCGTTGAGCTGGCCGGCGAGATCAATTCAGGCATGCCGCAATACGTCGTGGCTAAAACCGTTGAAGCGCTCAATAAGCGGGGCCGCAGCATCAAGGACGCCAAAGTTTTGGTTTTGGGTGTTTCTTACAAAAAAGACGTCGGAGATATTCGTGAATCACCTGCGCTGAAAGTTATTGAGCTTCTCATGAGATACGAAGCCCGTGTTGCTTACAGCGACCCACATATTCCCTCGTTCGGCAATTTGCGGCATTATCAATTGACCATGGAATCTTTGCCGTTAAGCGAGAGCTTATTAAGAGAGATGGACGTGGTGATGATTATCACCGATCACGGCTGTTTCGATTATGAGCAGATCGTGGAATGTTCGCAGCTGATCATCGACACGCGCAACGCCACCAGCCACGTAAAAGCCGGCCGGGAGAAAATCATCAAAGCTTAGGCGATCTCCGCAGATCAATGGCGATTAATGACGCAAACCTTAGATTCTGATCTTAGGCTCCTTAAACAGAGGGCGCATGCCAAGCGCTATGCCGGCCTTAATAAATCCCGTTTGAAGGGATGGTTTCATCGGCTGTTTTTCAAAAATAAATTCATACCGAGAATTTTTGGAATACAGGTGCCCCCGATCCAGTATCAAGCGAAAGGATATGTCCTTACTTATGGAGATGTGACCACTCTGTTGCTCGGCCGCAGGCTGAAACATTTGGCTGCGCGGCATTCTTGGCGGCGCGTTCATGAGATCGGCGTCGGCGGGTACGGTATTTTGGGCATTTACTTAAAAAAGCGTTTTCCAGAATTATCTATTTCCGGCTCCTCTATTTTTGAGGATGAAATTACCAGCTCCCGGAAAGTCGCTTCAATGAATTCCGCGCCGTTGGAATTGTTTCATTCAGATGTTTTAGACCGGGTTGAGGGGCGTTATGATGCGATTTGGTGGAATCTTCCCTACTATGATCGCCGCATCGTATTTTTGTTGGACAAACTTTTCGGGCAAATCGTCGAGAAGTCCTTGCTGAGACCGGGCGGCATGCTCACCCTGGGATTCAACTCAATCCCTTTAGATGCGGAAACGGTGTTGTCCAGTATGAGAAGATACTCTTATTTTCGATTGATCGGTTTTGAGACATTCTGGTGGAACCCGCACGTTGTCATGACCATCGAATGTCACCCAGCCTGAACGTTTCGTTATGCCTAAAAGAAAAGCGTTCTTAACCGTAGACTTTGAAGACTACCGGCGCCAGCAATTGCATGATCATTTGGGAAACTACCCGCCTCCCAATCCCGAAGAGATCGAGCGCCAATTGCTTATGCTTTTAGAGCTTTTCGATACCTGCGGAGCCAGCGCGACTTTTTTTTCCGTTGGCCGGTTGGCCGCCGAGCTTCGATCCTCCGTTTGGAGTTTAATTACCGCCAAGCACCGTGTCGGCTGCCATGGGCATGAGCATATGCGCATTTGGCAACTGGGCCCCCAGCGGTTTCGACTGGATATTACGCGGGCCAAACGCGCGCTTGAAGATGTTACGGGCCGGCCCGTTGTTTCATTCAGGGCGCCGCATTTCAGCAGCGATGGTTGCGACCCCTGGTTTGGCGAAATGTTGTCCGCTTGCGGCTTCAAAGTGGATAGTTCCAGGCGAATCCGTTTAATGCCGGATGGTCAACGAGGCACCGTCGCTGTTACCGGGGCCGGCGGCACGTTGGTGGAAGTGCCTTTGCCTTCCATCGGGTTTGGCCCCAAGAGGCTTACGGTGATCGGGGGAACTTATTTTCGTTTGCTCCCTTTGTTTATTATTCGCCGGTTATTAGCGAGGGCCGAAACGCTCGGATTTATCCCTATGGTGTATCTGCACCCCTATGACATTGACCCTGCCGCTGCCCCCTTGGCGTACCCGATGGGGGTCGGCTATGCCTTGCATCGGGCCGGCGATAAAATGCGCCGCATGGGCCGCAGCAGCGCCGGCGAGAAATTGCTTAAGCTTGCCGAGGATTATGATTTTTGTCCGGTGGAATCCGTTCTATCCAATTAACGGAGATTAAAAGACAGATGTATATTTTGGGGCTCTCGACCATGACTGAGTCGGCGGCTGTTTTAATGGAAGACGGCCGGGTCGTCGCTGCAGCGGAAGAGGAGCGGTTTTCCCGCATTAAGCATGACGGGGGGTTGCCTTATCGCGCCATTGAATTTGTTTTGGGAACGCGCGGATTGACATTGGCCGACATTGATCATGTTGCCGTTTACTGGAACCCTTTTCAATTGGGCCACCGGGCCAAGCTTCTGATTAAAACCCTTCTTTTAGATCCCCGATTTTTCGTTCGGATGGCCCAGCGAGCAGTGACTGTTTTTACGGATGCCCGCGGCGAGGATTCCGGCTGGATGAGCCTCTTTCAGGCAAAAGGGAATTTAACAAAGCGTTTCGGCGCGACTCCGAAAAACGTCCATTTTTTGGACCACCATAGTTGCCACATGGCCAGCTGTTTTTACGCTTCTTCATTCCAAGACAGCGCGATTTTGATTATGGACGGAGCCGGTGAAGCGGCTTGCACGACCTGGGCGGTCGGGCGTGGATCCTCAATGGAAAAAATCGATGAGCATTTATTGCCGCATTCGCTTGGGCACTACTATTCTTCGGTGACGGGTTATCTTGGGTTTAAAATGCTCGATGGCGAATACAAGATGATGGGTTTAAGCCCCTATGGCGATCCCTCGGGCTCTAAATGGATACGAGAGAATTTTTTGGTCTCTTCACCGGGCGGCCGCTATCGCCTCAATACGTCGGCGTTGAACTATATCCTTGCCCTAAAAGGAGATTTCCAAGGCTCTTTTACAAGGCATTTCGGCCCGCCCAGGGAACTCAGTGAAACGGTTGAATTCAATGATCGTCATCGGGATATCGCCGCTTCCGCTCAGCAGGCTTTTGAGGACGTCGTCTTAGGCATGTCCAAGGAGCTGCGCCAAAGGACCGGCATGAGCAGACTTTCCATTGCGGGCGGCTGCGGGCTTAACTGCAAGGCCAATGGGAAAATTTTGAGCGAGGGCATTTTTGAGGAAATTTATGTGCCGCCCGTGCCCCACGATGCGGGCGGGGCGCTCGGAGCCGCGATGTTGCTTTATCAGCGGTTGACGGGAAAACGCCCCGAACCGCTCACGCACGCTCAATATGGGCCGGAGTTTCAGGATTCTGATATTGCTCAAGCCTCGTCCGGCTATAGCGGTTTTACCGTTGAAAAAATGGAAACCGACGCGCTCATTGCCCGCACGGCCAAATTGCTTTCTGAAGGGGGGGTCGTCGCCTGGTTCCAGGGAAAAATGGAATACGGCCCACGCGCTTTGGGCAACCGTTCTTTCCTGGCCGATCCCCGGTCCGATTCAATCCGCGACGTGATCAACGAAAAGATCAAGAAAAGGGAACTGTTCAGGCCGTTCGCGCCTTCCGTGAAGGAAGAAAAAGCCTCTGAGTATTTTGAAATTCAGCAGCAGGCTCCCTTCATGACCATCGCCGTTGCCGTGCGCCGGGAAAAGCGCGATATGATCCCGGCCGTCACCCATGTCGATAACACGGCCAGGCCGCAAACGGTTAATTCATCGAGCAATCCCAAGTATTGGAAGCTTTTGGATCACTTTGAAAAATTAACCGGAGTTCCCGTGCTTTTAAATACCTCTTTTAATATCCAAGAACCTGTCGTCTGCACTCCCCGGGAAGCGATTAAGACCTTCTCCTCCTGCGGTGTCGACGCTCTAGTGATAGAAAATTATTGGGTTTCTCGGAAATCCTCGAAGCGTTTAAACGATGTGGACCGAGACGCCGCCGGGCGCAAATTAGCCAAAGTGGAGAGGCCTGTCGGCATATCATGAGCCGGACCTTGGAAATTATTATTACGGGCGCTTCGGGTTTTCTGGGACGGGAGTTAGTAAAAACTTGCGGAAAATTATATCCGGATGCCGTTATCATTCCCATTAAGTCTCCCCGTGCCGGCGGTTTGGATTTGGGAGCCGGCGGCGCTGATGAGAAATTGCGCAAGACGATTAATCTATCCAATCCTGGAAACGCGGTTTTAATTCACGCGGCCGCATGGGTTGATTGGAATACTCCCGATGGATTCTTTATTAACGCGGCCATGGCCGTTAACGCCGCTCAATGGGCGCGGGCGGCTAACGTTGGTTTTTGCGTGTTGGCGGGCGGAGTTAATGTGTATATGCTGGGCCCGGAAGTTGATTTGGAAACGCCTCCTCAGCCGGGTTCTTTTTATGGCTTGGGTAAATTAGCCGCCGAGCATGCTTGGCGGCTTTTATTGGAACCTGAAAAAACCGCCATGATCCGTCTGGCCGGCATTTTTGGCTGGCAAGAGAAGCCCACGTTGTTTTGGAACAGGTTATTATTACTGGCTTTAAACGGCCCGCAGGCAGGCGGCAAAACCACGGCGCGCCGCGATAGCAAAAGAAATTATATTTCAGCCTATGACGCGAGCCGTTGCCTTCTGGAGACGGGCGTTCATGCGATGTCCGGATTGTTTATGGGAGCTTCTTTCGAAACGGTCGATATGGCCGCGTTCGTGCGAACCTTGAAAATGTTGCCCGGCTCACGGCTTGAAGTGGAGTGGAGCGATGACGCCGCAACGGAGGACAAGATCGTGTATTCGCCCAGTTCCCAATTAAGTCCATGGGTAAGATCGTTTTCCGACAATATGTCCCATCTATGGTCGGATATCCCCGATTGGGCTAAGCAAGGGGTTGTTAGCTTATCATGAAGCTGGGACTGATCGCCGATATTCACGGCAATCATTTGGCCTTTAAGCGCGTGTTGAATGTTTTGCTTAACGAAGTTGACCGGATTTTATTTCTTGGCGATTTATGCGGGCATTATCCTTTCGTGGAAGAATGCGTATCATTATGGGATAAAAGAATCGTCGGCGTCCGGGGCAACCATGATCAGATTTTTCTTGATTGCGCGTCTCAAGCATCGGTGCCGCCGCAATCTTACCGGGATAAGTATGGTTCGGCATTAAGCCGGAGTTTATCGCGCGCGTCCGAGGAGACGCTAGCTCTCGTGAAGTCGTGGCCGGTATCACAAAATTTGGAATTAGGCGCGGGCGTGGCCTGTTTTCATGGCGCGCCGTGGGATCCTTTGGGAGGCCGCGTTTATCCGGACTTTAAGGGATGGGACCGCTTCAACGAGGTTTCTTCCGGCGTTATCGCGATGGGACAGACGCATTATCCTTTTATCAAGCGGCACGGGGATAAATTAATCATTAATCCCGGATCGGTGGGACAACCAAGGGATATCGGCAATTCGGCATCCTATGCGACGGTGGATGTTGAGTCTGATAAAGCGGAAATTTTCAGAGTGCCCTTTGACCCCGCCGAATTAATTGAGGACGCGCGTCAACATAATGCGGCTATTCCGTATCTTTGTGATATTTTTTCCAGGACATGAATAAATCGATCTCAGTTTTAATAACCGCGGTTGGCGCTGATTTAGGGCAGGCGGTCGCAAAGGCTTTAAGATTGGCCTCTCCAGCTATGGAGCTTTATGGATGCGATATGAGCGAAAGCCATGCGGGGCGCGCTTTCGTCGACCGGTTCTATAAGGTTCCCGCCGCCGGCGATGAGAACTATATTCAAATTCTCAATGATTTATCCGTGGCCGCCGGCGTTGACGCGGTGATCCCCGCAAGCGAACCGGAGATTTTCGCGCTTTCCGGCCTCAATCCGGCGGGGCCGCCGATATTGCCTTCGAAAATTCCCGTTATCGCCCAAAATGGAGATTTCGTCAAAATCCATGGGGATAAATTAGAGTGTTTTAGAAATTTGGCGCGGCATGTTGACGTAGCTCCCTTTGCCGACGGGGCCGACCCGCGTCAGCTTAATGATTTTATCGTCCGTTATGGCTTTCCTCTCGTCATCAAGGAACGCCGCTCCAGCGGATCCCGCCGGGTCAGCGTCATCGAAAACCGCTCCGCCTTGGATCAGCAGATCGCTCAATTCCAAGCTCCCGTGGTACAGGCTTACGTCGACGACAAAGAGGGAGAATTTTCAGTCGGGGTTTTCAGCTCTCCTGAATTTATTCAGGCCGTCGCGTTCCGCCGTTCATTGGGTCCCGGAGGAAATTCTTGGTACGCCGAACTTAGTGATGATGAGGATGTTTTAGCTTATGCCCTCAATATCGCTAAGTCGATAAAAATCAGCGGCAGTGTCAATATACAGGTGCGCAAGGGGGCCATGGGAGTTAAATTGCTGGAAATTAACCCGCGTTTTTCCAGCCTCGCCGCGGCCCGGGCGGCTTGCGGTTTTAAAGATGTTGAGTGGTCGTTGATGCTGGCGCTGGGATGTTTATCGGTGAGGGAACCGCAGCCTGTACGCTTAGGACGGTTCTGCCGGTTTCAGGGCGAGTTGATGGATTTTGGCGAAGGGTTTAGCGCCGTTAAGGAATGGGAACCGTATTTTAAGATCGGCGCGTGCTGCTGAATAATTATCGCGAATAGTCTAATGAGCAGGGAAATTCCAAATTTCGTTTTTTTTGTCGCGGCATCGGCGGAGGTCGGGTCCGGGCACGTCAGCCGGTGCCGGGCCTTGGCGCAAGCCATCGGCGGCCGGGCCGATGTTGTTTTTGCGTTAAGCGGCGACCAGGGCCATTGGAAAGAGGTCCTAACCCAAAGCGGAGTTAAAGTAATCGCTCCTGAAGCCGTGGGCGGGTCGCACTGGTCCGCCGTGATTATGGATGGCTATGATTTTAGCGTCCCGCAGTATCGCCTTTTACGCGGCGCGACTTCTTGTTTTATGGTGATGGACGATCAGGCGTTGGGCAATGAGATGGCCGATATTATTTTGAATCAAAACGCGGGCTATACGGATGCGGAGTATCGCGGCAAAATTTCCGATCGCGCCCATCTGCTGCTTGGACCGTCGTACACGCTTTTGCGCGAGGAGTTCCGGCTATTGCGGGATGCGGGTGTTCATAGGGATTGCTCCCGGGCAACGCGCGTTTTGGTGAGTTTGGGCGGTTCAGATACAAGAAATTTGACGACGATTATCGTCCAGGCGTTAGAGCGGCTCGATCATGCGGGTCCGCTGGATGTGACGCTTGTGCTCGGGCCCCATAATCGCCATGCCGCTCAAATTACCGAAGCCTGCCGTTCTGCGAAACATCGTTACCGGATCGAAAAAAATGTGCAGCGGATGGAACAATTTATCTTGGAAGCCGATTGGGCCGTGGGACTCATCGGCGTTTCCATGTGGGAAAGGATGTGTCTTGGTTTGCCCACGCTTCTTTTGGCGCTTGATGAACACCAAGACAGAATCGGCCGGTTTGTCCACGGCGAGAAGGCGGCATTTTATGCCGGCCGGTACGATCGTTTATTCCAAGAGGAAATTGTTTCTTCAATGGCTAAATTCATCGCCGATAAGGACATGAGGGCCACGTTGTCCATCAACGGCCTAAATCTTGTCGACGGCACCGGCGCCGGACGGGTGGCGAAAGTTTTAATGGATCGCAGTTTAAATTCTCGAGGTGTCAAATGACGTTTCAAAACATTGTTAGGATAAAAAATAAAACCATAGGCGCCGGACAGCCCGCTTTTATCATCGCCGAATTGGGAGTTAATCACGGCGGCGACGCGGACGTAGCCGCTAAAATGATCGAGGCCGCCGCCGCCGCGG
>JACPAN010000017.1 GCA_016180815.1 Elusimicrobiota bacterium | reverse complement strand
CTGGGGCTGGAGAAGGTCCCAAGGGTCCGGCTGTTCGCCGGTTAAAGCGGTACGTGAGCTGGGTTCAGTACGTCGTGAGACAGTACGGTCCCTATCTGCAGTGGGCGCAGGAATCTTGAGGGGAGTCGATCACAGTACGAGAGGACCTGATTGAACGTACCTCCCGTATCGGAGTTATCCCGCCAGGGGTACATGCTCCGTAGCGGTGTGCGGATCGGATAACCGCTGAAAGCATCTAAGTGGGAAACCGACCCCAAGATAAGGATTCCCGGACCGCAAGGTCCCTGAAGGCCACCCGTAGACTACGGGTTTGATAGGGGAGAGGTGGAAGCTGAGTAATCAGTGTAGCCAACTCCTACTAATCGGCCGTGCGGCTTAGCCACATCATTCGATCCCTTATAAATATATATCCATGTCATTCTGAGCGAAGCGAAGAATCTCAATTGTGAGGTCCTTCGACTTCGCCCCGCCAACGGCGGGGCTGCGCTCAGGACGACTTAAAAACGGTTGAACAGAGTTGAGCCGTTTTTAATCGTTTTTCCGGTGGCATTACCGGCGGTGCAACACCCGTTCCCATTCCGAACACGGCAGTGAAACCCGCCTGGGCCGATGGTACTTGTCGCTGAGCCGCGACCGGGAGAGTAGGTCGCTGCCGGATTTAATTTTGTTTTGAGTTGCGCTAATAAAGTTCGTCAAAATTATTGGAGGTTATGGATGGGCCTCTTCGTGGGGCCTATTTTTGTTATGACGCAAGTTGTTGAGTCGTTGCAGAGCGCGGTGCGCTCGCCGCATTCAGCCTGGGGCATCCAGGTCGGCTATTCTTTTATTAAAGATGAGCCGGCTCTTGATATCGAATCAGGCGGCTCGGTGACGGCTCCGGGCGGCGCCAGTTATTTCAGCGGTTCCCCCGGTAGCCTGAATCTCGAGACAAGATCGGAAGGCGTGGGCTTGCGGCTGCAATTTCCCAAAGGCGACTATTTATCTTGGGATGCGGATGTGGGTAGCGCCAATTATCAGATTTTTATCCCATCGGGCTCGGTGACCAATCAGTTGGCAACCAGCTCCGGGTATCGCTTGGGCGTCGGGTTAAACGTCGATATTGTCCGTAAAACCATGGTGACGCCGCGTGTTTGGGCTAGGGCATCTTGGTCCACGGTGCGCACCAAGCCGCAGCGGATTTATTTCGGCGGACCCGGGCAATGGGAATCGGTCGACGATCGCTGGGACTTGACCCGTTACGGATTGTTGTTGGGTGCGGAGTCATCCTGGTTCGGCGGCCGCGTTTCTCCGGCCGCGGGATTTGAAATTTTTGAAAAACGCGCGAAGCTGGTTGATCGCAGGGACGGTGAAACCGTCTCCGGGAACGAGATGGGGTACCTGTTGTTCGCGGGCGGCGCTTGGGCGTTCTCGTTGAGCAACGTCCTTCGTTTGGAGCTGGCTGCGGGTAAAGAAGAATCCGCTCGCCTGGCTTTTGAGCAAAGATTTTGATTTGAGGAATTTACTCATGAACAAAAAAGAAAAAGCGCAAGTGTTGGACGATTTGACGGCGTGCTTGACGCATTCGCCGATCAGCCTGTTCGCCACGTTCAAGGGCGTAAAAACCCCTGAGCTTTTTGAGGCCAAGAAAAAAATTAAGGCCGAGAAAGCCGCTTTTCAGATCGTCAAGAAGTCGTTGCTTAAAAAAGCTTTTCAGACCATGGGCATTGAGGCGGGTTCGACGGAATTTTGGAAGGGCGAAATTGCGGCGTTGACCTCGTCCAATGGAGACCCGGTGCGTCTGACCAAGCTGCTGGCCCAGTGGGGCGAACAAAACAAAAACATCGGCATTAAAGGCGGCTTTATGCTGGCCGATAAGCAATGGCTGGACAGGAAAACGATCGAGATCATGGCCAAGCTGCCCGGCGCCAAGGACCTGCAAGCGAAGCTCGTCGGCACGCTGGCGGCTCCCCTGGCGCATTTGGCCGGCGTGTTGAATGCCGTGACCGTAAATTTCGTGCTGGTTTTAAAAGCCCTAGAAGAAAACAATAAGAAATCTCAAGCAACCGCTTGAGTCAATCAGGAGGTAACGTATCCATGCCCGTAGCGACGCAAGATGAGCTGATCGAGGCTATCTCGAAACTGAATGTTTTGGAGTTGGCCAATTTAGTCAAAGCGCTCGAAGATAAATTCGGCGTTAAAGCCGTGACCGTAGCCGCCCCTGCCGGAGCTTCCGCTGCCGGCTCGTCCGGAGCCGCCGCCGCTGTCGTCGAAGAAAAAACGGAGTTCACCGTTGTTTTAGCTTCGGCCGGCTCGAATAAAATCCCGGTGATCAAATTGGTTCGCGAATTGACCGGTTTGGGCCTTAAAGAAGCCAAGGATTTGGTTGAAGGCGCCCCGAAAACCGTCAAGGATGGAGTGCCTAAAGCCCAAGCCGAAGAAATGAAAAAGAAACTGGCGGAAGCCGGAGCCACGGTCGAACTCAAATAATTGACCATTGTCGGATTGCGATTGACGGATGAAATGAGCGGCTCGTCAATCTCGGCCTTTTGCTCAATGTTTGAACGAAGAGGTGTTCATGTCTCATAAGATTAAGCAGTTAACGTTCGAGAAAGCGATCGTTTCGGCGAAGCCCCCTGACCTTCTCGAGCTTCAAAAGAATTCCTACGCCAACTTTTTACAGGAAGACGTCGCGAATAAGGAAAAAAAGTTGCAGGGACTTCAAGCTGCTTTTATGGACATTTTCCCAATTTCAAACGAGGACGAAAGCCTTTCGCTGGAGTTCGTTGAATATTCAATCAGCAAGCCTCGGTTCGCCACCCCTAAAGAGGCGATGCTTTTTGATAAATCCTACACCGTTCCTCTAAGGGCCACGCTTCGTCTCGTTCACCGGCAAACGACCGGGAAGGTCAAGGTCATTTCCGAGCAGGAAGTGTTTCTCTGCGACCTTCCTTATATGACGGAGAGCGCTTCGTTCGTCATCAACGGAGCGGAGCGCGTCATCGTCAGCCAGCTGCATCGGTCGCCCGGCATCTTTTTTGAAGAGGACGAGGAAAAGAAAGTTTCCCGTTTCGGCAAGAAGTTGTTCATCGCCCGCGTTATTCCTTACCGAGGCGCTTGGATCGATTTTGAATTCGACTTAAACAACGTTCTCTTTGCCAGAATCGACAAACGCCGTAAATTTCCAGCCACCGTGTTGCTGCGCGTGTGCGGCCTGGAGAAGGATGAGGATATCCTCGCTTTTTTCTATAGCGTCAAAAAGTACTCGATCGTCAAGGAGCCGACGCTTGATCATTACGCCGGACGTATTCTGGCCAAAGACGTCGTGGACCCTGATTCCGGCGAGGTGGTCACCGAGGCGGGCGAGCCCCTGACCAAGGAAATTTTGGCCAAAATCCAGAAGACCAAGGTTCACGATTTGGTCTTAGTGGAGTGGGATGAGAAGAACTCCAACGTCACGATGATCGAAACGCTTAAAAAAGATCCCATTAAATCCCGCAAGGAGGCCCTTCATTTTCTTTATAAATACGTCCGCGGCCAGGAGTTCGTCATCCAGCAACAAGCCGAAGAGCTGATGGAGAATATGTTCTTCGGCAAAAAGTCGAAGAAATATGATTTGACCCATGTCGGGCGTTACAAGATCGCCAAAAAACTCGGCCCTGTGTTTGAGTATTTGGAGTCGCGCAAAGAGTGTAATTTCAAAACGCCCGCTCAATCCAAGAGAGAGCTGGCTCCGGAAGACGTGGTCGCCGCTATTTTGTACCTGACATTTTTGAACGACAACGTGGCGTCTTGGGAGCATAAGGGCGGCGTCATGCCCGTGTTGGTCGACGATATCGATCATTTGGGCAATCGCCGGGTGCGCGCCGTGGGTGAACTGCTGGAAAATCAATTTCGCGTGGCGTTGACCCAGATGGCCCGCGTTATTCGCGAGCGCATGGTCCAGGCTCAGGAGAAAAGCGAATTAACCCCGCGCCAACTGATCAACGCCTCGGTGTTGAACGGCATTTTGCGCAATTTTTTCGGCAGCTCGCAGCTTTCGCAATTTATGGACCAGATCAATCCGTTGGCTGAATTGACCCATAAGCGGCGCCTTTCGGCCCTCGGCCCGGGCGGCTTGCATCGAAAGCACGCCGGTTTTGAAGTGCGCGACGTGCACCACACGCATTATGGACGCATCTGCCCGATTGAAACTCCGGAAGGTCCCAATATCGGTTTGATCACGTCCCTGGCTTTTTACGCCCGCGTCAATGATTTGGGCTTAATCGAATCTCCTTATCGAAAGGTGGAGAAAGGCCGTCTTACGGATCAGGTGATCTACTTGACCGCGGACGAGGAAGACGAGGCGATCATCGCCCAAGCGAATACCCCAATCGATGACAAGGGAAATTTAATCGGCGATGTCGCCGCCTGCCGCTACCGGGGCGATTTTCCGGTTGTCGATCCCAAGCGCGTCCAGTACATGGACATTTCGCCGACCCAGGTGTTCTCCGTCTCCACCGCGCTGATTCCCTTCTTGGAACATGACGATGCCAATCGCGCGTTGATGGGTTCGAACATGCAGCGCCAAGCGGTGCCGCTGGTTAATCCCGAGTTTCCCTTGGTGGGCACCGGGGTTGAGGCGATTATCGCTAAAGATTCTCACGCGGTGGCCACGGCCAAACGGGCCGGCCGCGTCGTTTATGTCGATGCCGAGCAGGTTGTCGTTAATACCGGCGACAGTAAGAATCCTTTGGACGTGTATTCCCTGACCAAATACGAACGCTCGAATCAGGACACCACCGTTGATTATCGTCCAATCGTCAATCGTGGCGACCGAGTGGCTCAAGGCGATCCGTTGGCCGATGGTCCATCCACCTGCGAGGGGCAGTTGGCCTTGGGCAAGAACGTTCTTGTGGCGTTCATGCCGTGGGACGGTTATAACTTCGAAGATGCGATTTTAGCTTCCGAACGATTGGTTCGCGACGACACGTTCAAATCCATTCATATTTCGGAATTTGAGGTCGAGGCGCGCGAGACCAAGCTCGGACCCGAGGAGATCACCAGGGATATCCCCAATGTTTCGGGGGAAGCCTTGGGCCATCTCGACGAGCAGGGAATCGCGATCGTGGGCACGGACGTCACCCACGGCGATATTCTCGTCGGCCGGGTTATTCCGCGCGGCGAGGAGCATTTGACGCCCGAAGAGAAACTCTTGAGGGTGATTTTCGGCAAAAAGGCCGAGGATGTGCAGGACGCTTCGTTGCGGGTGCCTCCGGGCGTGGCCGGCAAAGTGATCAAAGTCCAAGTTTTCGTTCGCAGAGAAATTTTGGGTCCTAAAGAAAAAGAGAAGCGCCGTCGCGAACTCGATGACGAGATCAAGGCCGGGCAGAATTTGATCGATGAAAATGAATCCGCGGCCTTGGCGATGCTTGAGGAAAAAAAGAAGGCTGGTAAAGTTGACGCTCAACATTATCGCGAAGAAAAAGAAGCGATCGATCTGCTGGCTGATCGGCGCAAGCAGGATTTGAATGTTTACCGGGATCGCGAGCGCGAGCGCATCAATCGCGGCGATGAAGTGGCCGTGACCGTCAATCGCGTGGTCAAAGTGTATGTGGCGACGATGCGGCCGTTGAGAGTCGGCGATAAATTAGCCGGCCGCCACGGCAATAAAGGCGTGGTCTCGAAAATTCTTCCCATCGAGGATATGCCCCGCATGCCCGACGGCACGCCGATCGACATTGTGTTCTCCCCGTTGTCCATCCCTTCGCGTATGAACGTGGGCCAGCTGCTGGAAACCATGTTCGGCTGGGCCGCCAAAAAATTCGACGCTCAGGTCGTCACCCCGGTTTTCAACGGAGCGAATGAGGCCGAGATGAGGCAGAAAACCAAAGAGGCCAGGGAAGCGTTGATGGCTAAGGGCGTTCCCGAGAAATATTTGCCGGCCGAGGATTTGCGGGTCACCCTTTACGACGGCCGCACGGGGCAGGCCTATCTTGAGAAGATCACCATCGGCTACATGTATGTTCTCAAGCTGATCCACGTCGTTGAGGACAAAATTCATGCCCGAAGCACAGGACCGTACTCGCTCATCACGCGCCAGCCGTTGGGCGGCAAAGCTCTCTTCGGCGGACAACGCTTGGGCGAAATGGAAGTCTGGGCGCTGGAAGCCTACGGCGCGGCCCACACGCTTCAGGAATTTTTGACCATTAAATCGGACGATGTGTGGGGGCGCACAAAAATGTACGAATCCATCATCAGGGGTGAAGATCCCGTCCGTCCGGGCGCACCCGAATCATTCAAGGTTTTGGTGCGCGAGCTTCAGGGTCTGGGCTTGGCCGTCGAGCTCTTAAAGCAGGAAACCGGCGCCAAGGAAAAATCGTCCAAATCGGACGAAGCGTCGTCGCGGTCGGCCTCAAAAGAGAAAGAAGAGGCGAAAGCTTAGCTCGCGGTATGAATTTTTAAGGAGGCATTGGTGGCACAGGCGTCAACGAAACTCGAAGAGTCCACGAGGGAACTTCTTTTCTCGTCTCGGAAGAAGAAAAAGAAATCAGGAGATTCGCTTAATTTTATCGATTTTGACGCCATTCGCCTGACGGTGGCGAGCCCGGAAAAAATCCGAAATTGGTCTTGCGGCGAGGTCAGAAAACCAGAAACGATCAATTACCGGACGTTGAAACCTGAGCGCGACGGGTTATTCTGCGAGCGTATTTTCGGGCCGGTTCGTGATTACGAATGCGCCTGCGGCAAGTACAAATGGGTCAAATTCAAAGGCATTGTCTGCGATCGATGCGGCGTCGAGGTCACCGAGGCCAAAGTCCGACGCGAACGCATGGGCCATATCGAACTGGTGGTTCCCGTGGCGCATATTTGGTTTTTAAGGAAGCCGCCGTCGAGAATTTCCATCGTCCTGGACATGAAACTGTCGGACTTGATGAAAACCATTTATTACAAGGAAGACGGCTACCTGGTGCTGGAAGACTTGGAACACAGCGGCAAGACGCTGTTCAACAGGGGCGATATCGTTGATATCGATGAATACGCTAAGGCCAAGACCGAATACGGCAACAAATTTAAATGCTCCATCGGTGCCGGCGCGGTGCGCGATTATTTGGCCAGCATCGATTTAAAGAAAGAAACCGATGCTTTGAGAAAAAAAGTCGTCAAGCTGGAAAGTGAAGGCGAACGAAACCGTTTGATCAAGAGGCTGAGGATTTTGGAGGGCTTTCTCTATTCCGAGAGCCGGCCAGAGTGGATGATGCTGTCGGTTCTCCCCGTAATCCCGCCGGACCTGCGCCCGCTCGTCCCGTTGGAAGGCGGACGCTTCGCCACCAGCGATCTCAACGATTTGTACCGGAAAATCATCAACCGCAATAATCGCTTAAAACATATCGAACAACTGCGGGCTCCGGAAGTCATGATCCACAATGAAAAACGCCTGCTTCAGGACGCCGTGGATGCGTTGATTGAAAACGGCGCCGGCTGGAAGGTGGCTTTGGGCCCCGGCAACCGGCCGCTGAAATCCTTGTCCGACATCATCAAAGGCAAAGAAGGCCGCTTCCGTCAGAATCTTCTGGGTAAACGCGTGGACTATTCCGGACGTTCGGTGATTGTGGTCGGCCCCAAGCTTAAGCTTCATCAGTGCGGCTTGCCTAAAGAAATGGCGCTGGAGCTGTTTAAACCCTTTTTGTTGGGCGAGTTGATCAAACGCCACAGCGTGACCCTTAAGGCCGCGCGCAAAATGCTTGAGAAAGCGACCCCGGAGGTTTGGGATATTCTTGCTGAAATCACCAAGGATCATCCTGTTTTATTGAACCGCGCGCCGACCTTGCACCGCCTTTCCTTTCAGGCGTTCGAGCCTGTCCTGGTGGAGGGCAAGGCCATTCATCTGCATCCCCTGGTTTGCGCGGCGTTCAACGCCGACTTTGACGGCGACCAGATGGCGGTTCATGTGCCGCTATCCTATGAATCCATCGTCGAAGCCAAGCTGTTGATGATGTCGTCGCGGAATATTTTTTCTCCGGCCTCGGGCAAACCCATCGCTTTGCCCAGCCAGGACGTTGTGCTGGGCTTGTGTTATTTGACCAAGGTCAAACCCGGCGTTTTAGGCGACGGTAAATATTACGGTTCTCGGGACGAAGTGATTGCCGCCTTTCAGCGGCGTCATACCCATCCTAATGCCCGTATTAAGGTCGTTGGTTTGAATAAGCTCGTTGAGGACAACCTAAAAGATGATGAACAGAAAGATCCGGGCCGCTGGAAAGATTGGACGACGGTCGGACGGGTCATCCTCAACGAAGTGATTCCGCCCGAACTCGGTTACGTCAATCATCCGGTCGACAAAAAAGGGTTGGGCGCCATTATCTCCGAGTGTTACCGAACTTTGGGGCATTACCGGACCGTGTTGTTGCTGGACGAGATCAAGAATATCGGGTATCGCTATGCCACCTATTACGGCGTCAGCATTTCGGTTTCGGACATGATCGTCCCTAAGGCCAAAAAAGATATCGTCAAAAGGGCCCAAGACAAGGTCAAAGAAATCGAACGTCAAGCCAAGGCCGGCGCCATAACGGAAATGGAGCGCTACAACAAGGTGGTCGACCTTTGGACTCATGTCACGGATCAAGTTGCGGACACCATGTTCACGGAAATGCAATCCGGAGACAAAATTCCCCAGAAAGAAGGGCAACCTTTGTTTAATTCGATTTTCATCATGGCTGATTCCGGCGCGCGCGGCTCCAGGGCCCAGGTGCGCCAATTGGGCGGCATGCGCGGCTTGATGGCCAAGCCCCAGAAAAAAATCGTCGGCCAATACGGCGAAATCATCGAAACGCCGGTTATCTCCAATTTCCGCGACGGTCTTTCCGTGCTCGAGTATTTCATTTCGACGCACGGCGGCAGAAAAGGTTTGGCGGACACGGCCTTGAAAACCGCTGATGCCGGCTATTTAACCCGGCGTCTTGCGGACGTGGCTCATGACGTGGTTATCATCGAGGAAGATTGCGGCACTATCAACGGAACCAGGTTGACGCCTCTGATGTCCGGCGAAGATATCATTGAACCGCTGGAAGACAGGGTTTACGGCCGCGTGACTCTTGAAGATATCCGCGTTCCCAGCGAAGGCAAGGAAAAAGAGAAGGTGTTGGTCGCCGCCGGCGAATTAATCGATTGGCCGAAAGCCAAAGCCATCGGCAAAGCGGGCGTGCCTTATGCGCGCGTGCGTTCGGTGTTGACCTGCGAGTCTTCTTACGGGGTGTGCGCCAGTTGTTTCGGGCTTTCGTTGGCCACGGGCAAAACTGCTGAGTTGGGCGAAGCCGTAGGTATTATTGCGGCGCAATCCATCGGCGAACCGGGCACGCAGTTGACGTTGCGCACATTCCATATCGGCGGTACGGCCGCGCGCGTGGTTTCCAAATCGCAAGCCATGGCCAATGTCGAGGGCGTCGCTGTGTTCAAAAATATCGAGATTTTGAAAAGAAAGGACGGCGAGGTGCTGGCTCATTCGAGAAACGGCGAAATCGCCGTTATTGATCCGGTCACGAAAAAAGAGAAGGAATCCCATCGGGTGCCCCAGGGCGGCCGTCTGAAGGTCAAGACAAATACGCCTGTGGCCGCAGGCACGCTTTTGGCTGAATGGGATCCGTATGCGCTGCCCATTCTCTCTAAAGTCGAAGGCGTGGTCCGCTATGAGGACATCGCGGAAGGCATCACAGCGCACGAAGAGAAGAATAAAATTACCGGTTTGATCGAGCGGCGCATCATCGAACATCGCGAAGCCAGGAAGCGGCCGCGTTTAGCCATCGTTGATAAAAACGGCAAAGCGTTGGATACGTATACCTTGCCGGTGGACACCATTATCGTGGTGGTCGACGGCGATGGGGTGAGTGAAGGCGACGTGTTGGCCAAGATTCCGCTCGAAGTCAGCATGACGCGCGATATCACGGGCGGCCTGCCGCGCGTGTCCGAGCTCTTCGAGGCGCGCCGGCCCAAGAATTCAGCGGTGATCTCGGAAATTGACGGCATCGTATCTTTAGGCATGACCCCCAAGGGAGGCCAGAAGGTCATCGTGAAGAACGAAGAAACCGGCGTGGTCTGCGAATACATTATCCCTCAGGGCAAGCATTTGATGGTTTATGAGGGCGACAGCGTGGGCGTCGGCGAGGCTTTAACCGACGGCCCCGTCAACCCCCATGATATTTTAAGGGTCAAGGGCGTTAAAGAGTGCCAGGAGCATTTAGTGGGCGCCATTCAAGAAGTGTACCGGCTCCAGGGCGTGGTCGTGGATGACCGGCATATCGAGTTGATCGTGCGCGAGATGTTGGAGAATGTCCGCATCACCAAAGCCGGAACCACAAAGCTCTTGGTCGGTGAAATCGTCAATCGTTTCGAGTTCGAGGACGAGAACAAAAAGGTCACCAAGGGTAAAGGCACGCGGGCTGAAGCCCAAGTCGTATTGTTGGGCATCACCAAAGCGGCCCTGTCGTCGCGAAGCTTTATTTCAGCCGCCAGCTTTCAGGAGACGACCAGAGTCCTGACCGACGCCGCTGTCAGCGGCAAGCTGGACTATCTGCGCGGATTGAAAGAAAACGTCATTATCGGGCGATTGATCCCGGCCGGAACCGGCCTGGTTGCGCGCCAAGCTATGGAGGCCGAGACTTAAAATATGCCCACAATTAATCAGCTGCTTCGCATTAAGCGCAAACGGCAGACATCTCGTTCCAAATCACCCGCATTGATGAATTGCCCTCAGCGCCGGGGCGTCTGCGTGCGCGTGTTCACCACCACGCCCAAAAAACCCAATTCGGCGTTGCGTAAAGTGGCGCGCGTCAAGTTGACGGCCGGCATCGAGGTCACGGCTTACATTCCAGGGATCGGCCATAATCTTCAGGAGCACTCGATCGTGTTGGTTCGGGGCGGCCGCGTGAAAGATTTGCCCGGCGTCCGTTACCATATCGTTCGCGGCGTTTACGATTGCTCCGGGGTCGAAGGCCGGCGCCAGGGCCGCTCCAAGTACGGGGCGAAGAGGCCGAAAGATGCCGGAGCCAAGGCTGCGGCGGGAGCGAAGGCCTAAGATGACGTTAAATTTTAAATATCAAATTTCAGAGGTGCACTATGCCTAGACGTCCCGTTGAACGACGTTCCCCTCCGCCTCCGGATGTTCGCCATTCCAGCCAGTTGGTCAGCCGGCTGATCGGAAAATTGACATTCACCGGTAAAAAAGTCCAAGTGACGAGGGTGCTCTACGATGCCTTGGATTTGATCAAGAATAAAACGGGCGAGGATCCGATCGTCGTCTTGTCGCGTTCCGTGGAAAATTGCCGGCCTCTGTTGGAAACCAAGCCCCGCCAAGTCGGCGGCGCCACCTATCAGGTGCCCATTGAGGTCCGGCCGTATCGCGGCGAAACTCTGGCCATGCGGTGGATCATTGATTTCGCCCGTTCCCGGAAGGGGCAACCCATGGCCGGAAAATTGGCCGAAGAGATTATGCAAGCCTCCCGCAAGGAAGGCGCCGCGTTCAAGAAGCGCGAGGAAATGCACAAAATGGCGGAGTCGAATCGCGCCTTCGCTCATTATCGGTGGTAAGAATTAATGCCTAGAGCTTTTCCGCTGGAAAAAGTCCGCAATATCGGCATCATCGCTCATATCGACGCCGGCAAGACCACGACCACCGAGCGCGTTCTTTTTTACACGGGCCGGATCCATAAAATCGGCGAAGTGCACGACGGAACGACGACCACGGACTGGATGCCTCAGGAGCGCGAGCGCGGCATCACCATTACCTCTGCGGCAACCTATGTGACGTGGCGCGATTATCACATCAATATCATCGATACCCCGGGCCATGTGGATTTTACGGCCGAAGTGGAGCGCAGCTTGCGCGTTTTAGACGGCGCCGTGGTTGTGTTTGACGGTGTTCAGGGCGTTGAGCCGCAGTCGGAAACCGTGTTCCGCCAAGCGGATAAATACCATGTTCCCAGGATTTGTTTCGTCAACAAAATGGACCGTATCGGCGCTGATTTTTACATGTGCATCAAATCCATCGAGGAGAGGCTCGGGGCCAATTGCACGCCGATTAATATCCCGATTGGAGCCGAAGATTCGTTTAAGGGCGTGATCGACTTAGTGGTAATGAAAGCCGTTGTTTGGGATGATAAAGACGGTCTTCAATATCACGAAGAAGACATCCCGGCCGAGCTCAAGGATAACGCCGCAAAGTGGCGCGAACGGATGCTGGAAAAAATTTCCGAGTTCGACGACACGCTCATGACGAAATTTCTCGATGGCAAGCCGATTTCGATCGAGGAAATCCGCGCCGCCATCAGAAGGGGCGTGCTCACCGGTAAATTTTTTCCTGTTTTATCCGGCGCCGCTTATAAAAACAAAGGCGTTCAGCCCATGCTCGATGCCGTCTGTCATTATTTACCCAATCCGCTGGATATTCCTCCGGCCAAAGGCACCGATCTTAATACCGGCGCCGAGGCCGAGAGGAAACCGGACGATGATGAGCCCTTTAGTGCGTTGATTTTTAAAATTCAAACGGACCCTTACGTGGGGAAATTGGCGTATTTTCGGGTTTATTCCGGAGTTCTGGCCACGGGAACAAGCGTTTTGAACACCCGGCGCAGCACCACCGAGCGCGTGGGACGATTGCTTCGTATGCATGCGCAACATCGGGAAGAAGTTAAGGAAGTGAGGACCGGCGACATTGCGGCCACCGTGGCCATGAAAAACGCTTCGACCGGCGATACGATTTGTTTTGAGGATAAGCCCGTGGCCTTAGAACAGATTAAATTCCCCGAGACCGTCATCTCGGTGTCCATCGAGCCGAAAACCAAGGCGGACGAGGAAAAATTGGGCATTGCCCTTTCGCGTTTGGCGGAGGAAGACCCCACGTTTCGCGTTCGCCGCGATCATGAAACGGGTCAAACCATTATGTCGGGCATGGGCGAGTTGCACTTGGAAATTCTCGTTGATCGCATGAAGCGGGAATTCAACGTGCTCGCCAATATCGGCAAGCCCATGGTCGCTTATAAAGAAACCGTCAGAAAGAAAGTGCAGCGAGAGGGCAAGTACATACGGCAAACCGGCGGACGCGGTCAATACGGTCATGTCATTCTTGAGATCGAGCCCCGCGGACGCGGTCAAGGATTCGAATTCGAGAGCAAAATTTTCGGCGGCGTCGTTCCCAGAGAATATATCCCGGCCGTTGAAAAAGGCGTTAAGGAAGCGATGGAAGAAGGCGCGTTGGCCGGATACCCGATCGTGGATTTAAAAGTGGCGTTGACCGACGGTTCCTATCACGAAGTGGATTCATCGGAAATCGCCTTCAAAATTGCGGCGGCCATGGCCTTGCGCGCCGGTTGTCAGCACGCCGATCCTGTGATTTTGGAGCCGATTATGCGATTTGAGGTATCAATGCCCGAGGAATACATGGGCGATATCATCGGAGATTTAAACTCGCGGCGGGCCAAAGTGCTCGACATGGAGAGCCGCGGTAATAGTAAAATAGTACGCGGGACCGTCCCACTGGCCGAGATGTTTGGCTATGCGACCACTATGCGCAGCCTCTCTCAAGGACGAGCGTCATTTAATCTGGAGCCTTCTCACTACGAAGAGGTTCCTCGCGCCGTTCAGGAAACCATCGTGGCCAAAGCGACGGGCGCTAAAGAATCTGTTAAGTAAGCAAGGAGGATGAGAACACATGGCAAAAGGCAAGTTTGAGCGGACGAAGCCGCATGTGAATGTCGGCACGATCGGTCACGTGGATCACGGAAAAACCACGTTGACGGCGGCTATTACGAAGGTACTTTCGAAGAAGGGTCTTTCTCAATTTAAAGAATACGCCGATATCGCTAAAGGCGGCGTTGTGCGCGACGCATCCAAAATCGTGACCGTGGCTGTTTCGCACGTCGAGTACGAGACGCCAAAACGCCATTACGCTCATATCGATTGTCCGGGTCATGCGGACTACATCAAAAATATGATCACCGGCGCGGCGCAAATGGACGGCGCGATTCTCGTGGTTTCCGCTCCTGACGGCCCCATGCCGCAGACCAGGGAACATGTTCTCTTGGCGCGCCAGGTGAACGTCCCCCACATCGTTGTTTTTTTGAATAAGTGCGATTTGATCGATGATCCCGAGCTTCTGGATTTGGTTGAGATGGAAGTTCGCGATCTATTAAAAAAATACGAATACCCGGCGGATAAGATCACCATCATCCGGGGCAGCGCCTTGAAAGCGCTTCAGGGCGATGCGGGCGAGTTGGGCGAAGCGGCCATCATGAAGCTGATGGACGCTCTTGACGCCAGCATCCCGGAGCCGCAGCGCGACGTTGACAAGCCGTTTTTGATGGCCATCGAAGACGTGTTCTCCATTACCGGCCGAGGCACCGTGGCCACGGGCCGCGTAGAGCGCGGACGGCTGAAAGTCGGCGATAACGTGGAAATCGTGGGTATCACCGATACGAAGAAAACCGTGGCGACCGGCGTGGAGATGTTCCAAAAGACGCTTGACGAAGCCATCGCCGGAGATAATGTCGGCGTGCTCCTGCGCGGCGTTGAGAAAGAAGGGATCGAGCGCGGTCAGGTTCTGGCCGCCCCTGGATCCATCACGCCACATAAAGTCTTCAAGGGTCAGGTGTATATTTTGAACAAAGACGAAGGCGGCCGCCATACCCCCTTCTTTAAAGGCTACCGGCCTCAGTTCTATTTTCGAACCACCGACGTGACGGGCGAGGTTGAATTGCCCGCGGCTGTGGAGATGGTGATGCCGGGCGATAACGTGGAAATCGTGGGCCGGCTGATCTCTCCGATCGCCATGGAAAAAGGCGTGCGCTTCGCCATTAGAGAAGGCGGCAAAACCGTAGGCGCCGGCGTGGTTGCGGAGATCAAGGAGTAAATGGTGGCGGCGAAGGACACAGCGCACGGCGCAAAAACGGAAACGGCCTCCAGGGCCGCTTTGCCGGCGGATCATCGGATTCGCATCCGGCTGCGTTGTTACGACCATAAAATGCTTGACGAGTCGGTTGAGAAGATCGTGGCGACCGTTCGCAGGACAGGCGGCGTTATCGTAGGCCCGGTTCTGTTGCCGACGCGCCGAAAGCTCTATACGGTTCTTCGTTCGCCGCATACGGATAAAAAATCCCGGGAACAGTTTGAATTGCGCATCCACAAACGATTGGTTGATTTGAAGGAACCGACCCCAAGGACAATCGATGAATTGATGAAACTCGATTTGCCTCCGGGTGTGGACGTGGAGATCAAGCTCTAATAAAGCAATGTCTGAAACAACCCAGGCTCAACAGGATAAAACGGCGCCCAAGCTGAAAGTCATTTTGGCCAAAAAACTGGGCATGACCCAGGTTTTTGACAATCATGGCCTGGCTCAAGGGGCGACCGAGCTGTTGGCCGGGCCCATGCGGGTTGTTCAGGTCAAAACCAAGGATACGGACGGGTATTCGGCCCTGACCCTGACTTTTGATGATCAGGCCGAAGATCGGGTCAACCGTCCACAATCAGGCGTTTTCAAGAAGGCCGGAATAACTCCGGCGCGTTTATTGCGCGAAGTTCGTCTTGTGGATACGGCCGGCTGGGAACCGGGGCAGACCGTAACGCTGGAGGGGATGTTCACTCCCGGCGATTACGTGGATGTGGCCGGCGTTTCCAAGGGGAAAGGATTTGCCGGCGGCGTGAAACGCTGGAATTTTCGAGGCGGACCAAAAACGCACGGCCAATCCGACCGGCACCGGGCCCCGGGTTCTTTGGCGGGCCGCCGGTCGTTGGGCCGCGTTTTGCCCGGCAAAAAAATGGCCGGCCACTTGGGCGTTGAACATCTCGTCATTCATAAATTGGAAGTTTTGAAGGTCGATCCGGCCAATAACCGTTTGTTTGTTTACGGCGGCGTGCCCGGAACCTCCGGCAGTTACGTTTTAGTTCGTGAAACAGTGAAACGCCGTAAGCACCGTATCGAAGTGGTTCAAACGGCCAAGGCCTCGAAGAAAAAACCGGCGGCTCCGGCTAAAAAGTAGAGGACCAAAAAAAGTTTTATGAAACAGCTTGACGTTATCGATTTAACAACGGGTTCACCGACCGGAGAAAAGCTAACGGTTCCGGAAGCGCTGGCTTCGATCAAGCCCAACAAAGCGTTGCTGCACGAGGTCGTGATCGCGTACCAGAGCAACGCGCGCCGGGGAACGCATGCGACGCTGACCAGAGGCGAGGTCAGCGGTGGCGGCAAAAAACCGTGGAAACAAAAGCATACGGGCAGGGCCAGAGCGGGTTCTATTCGTTCGCCCCTGTGGCGCAAAGGCGGCATCACCTTCGGACCCCAGCCGCGCAGCTACCGCATCGACGTCGGACCGGTGAAGCGTCAAACGGCGTTTGTGCATGCGTTGGCGGCGCGTTTAAACGAAGCCGCTTTCCAAGTGGTTCTTGAAGAGAATTTGGCCAATATCGAAAAAACCAAGGAGTTGCATCAGTTACTGCATGCTCGCGGTTTGGATGAAACCGTGGTTTTGGTCAGCGAACCTAAACCCACGTTTTTAAGAGCGGCCAGAAATTTACAGTCCTTGTCGGTCAGGCTCTGCGATTCAGCCACGGCCGTCGACATTTTGACGGCCAAGTCCCTTGTGGTCACCCGTAAGGCTTGGGACCGGCTTGTGGAGGTGCGCTTACGTGGCCTCTGATTTCGGCGCAGTGCTCATTCGCCCGCTCATTACGGAAAAGTCGACCGGTCTCAAAGAGGACGCTCATCAATATTCTTTCAAGGTCCACAATGCGGCGACCAAAGGCGATATCCGCCGCGCGGTCGAAGGATTGTTTAAGGTCAGGGTGCTGAGAGTCCGCACCGTCAACATGCGCGGTAAATTACGTCGCATGGGCCGGACCCAGGGATATTTATCCGACTGGAAAAAGGCCATGGTGACCATTGCGGCCGACCAAAAGATCGATTTTGAGAAGGTGTAGTTGCAATGCCTGTAAAAACATATAAACCGTACACGCCCAGCCGTCGCTTTATTCAGACTCAGGATTTTTCCGAGCTCTCCCGGGTCAAACCGGAGAAGTCCTTGCTTGCCGGCCAGCGCAAAAACGGCGGCCGCAACAATACCGGCATGATCATGGTCCGCCATCGCGGCGGCGGCTCGAAACAGGCGTATCGTTTTGTGGATTTTAAACGGCGTGATTTTTGGGGGATTCCCGCGAAAGTGGCGACGATCGAGTATGATCCCAATCGCAACGCCCGTATCGCCTTGCTTCATTACGCCAACGGCGCTAAGCGTTATGTTCTGCATGCCGTGGGCGTCAAAGTCGGAGATGTGCTTTACAGCGGTCCGGATTCGCCGATTAAACCAGGCAATGCCTTGCCCTTGGAATCCATCCCCGAAGGCACCTACGTGCACGCTGTTGAGTTGAAGCCCGGCCTCGGCGCGGCACTCGCCCGATCCGCCGGCACCCAGGTTCAAGTCATGGCTAAGGAAGGCCGTTTCGCGACCATCCGCCTTCCGTCCGGAGAAACAAGATTGATCCCCAAGGAAAGCATGGCGACGATCGGGCAGGTGGGCAATATTGAAGCCAATACCATGACCATCGGCAATGCCGGCCGCAATCGCCATCGTGGATGGAAGCCGTATGTTCGAGGCACGGCCATGAATGCGGTGGACCATCCTTTGGGCGGCGGCCGAGGTAAATCCAAAGGCAATAATATTCCCAGAAGCCCTTGGAATCAGCCGTCAAAGGGTTTGAAGACCAGAAGAAAAAAGATTTGGGATTGGATGATTCTTCAGGATCGCAGAAGAACGAAAGTGTTGGCGGCCCAGCAATTGTCCGGGCCGGCCGAATGAAAATTTTGGATAGGACGCCGGAGGTGAAGCTTGGCTAGATCATCGAAGAAGGGCCCTTATGTCGATTGGAAGCTGCTGAAAAAAGTGCAGGAAACGGTGCGTTCCGGTGAAAAGAGAAGCATTAAGACATGGTCGCGCCGCTGCACCATCGTTCCCGATTTTGTCGGTGTGACTTTTTTAGTGCATAACGGCCGCAAATTTTTGCCCGTTTACGTGACGGAGCAGATGGTCGGTCATAAATTGGGTGAATTTTCATTTACGCGCTTCTTTAGGGGCCACGGCGAGGCTCATACCAAGGAAGCAACGGCGAAGACATAACATGGCTGAAGCTGTTGCACGCGCACTCTGGGCTCGTTACGCCCCCCGCAAGGTGGGCCAGGTGGCCTCGTTGATCAGCCGGAAGAACGCTCAGCGAGCGCTGTTGTCTCTCGAGTTTTTACCCAAGGGGTCTTCCGTTCTGGTTAAAAAGACGCTCGAATCCGCCCTGAGCAATCTCGGTGGAAAACTGGGGCGCAAAGTTGACCCCAAGGAAGCCTGGATTAAAACCTGCAAGGTTGACCAGGGCCCGGCGCTCAAAAGAATTCATGCCGGGAGCATGGGACGAGCTTTTCCTTATAAGCGCAAAATTTGCCACTTGACCATTGTGGTATCGGACGAACCGGAATCAAGGAGTTTTCATGGGACAAAAAGTACCGCCTAAGGCCACGCGCCTGGGTTATATTCAAGACTGGGATTCGCGATGGTTCCCTTTGCGTAACGCCCCGGCGTTGATCGTCGAAGATGCCATGATCCGAAGGGTTGTGGCGGAGCGTTTCAAGCACGCGTCCATTTCAAAGGTGGTGATCGAGCGCGCGGGCAGCTTTTTACGCGTCATCCTTCATACCGCCCGTCCGGGCATGGTGATCGGCCGCCGCGGCGCGGATATTGAGTCCTTTAAATCTTTGCTTGAAGAGAGAACGGGCCGCAAAACATTCGTTAATGTGTTGGAAATCAAATACCCGGAACTAGACGCCGCGTTGGTGGCGGAAAGCATCGCTTTCCAGCTTGAGCGCCGCGTTAATCATCGTCGGGCCGTTAAACGCGCGATTGAACGCGGTATGGCTCAGGGCGCTTCAGGCATCAAGGTGATGGTCAGCGGACGCTTAGGCGGCGCCGAGATCGCCCGGTTCGAATGGCATAAAGAGGGCCGTGTGCCGACGTCCACATTCCGCGCGGACGTGACGTATGGAACGGCCGAAGCGTTTACTGTTTCCGGAAAAATCGGCGTCAAGGTTTGGATTTTCAAGAAAGAGTATTTCACCAAGAGCAAGGAAGATTTGGTCAACGAAATCAAAAAAGCCAAGGCCCAGGAAACCGGCATGACCCAGGAAGAGGGCATCCCGATGGTTGCTTTAGGCAGCCCGACGGCTGCGCCGAAGCCGACTCCTGTGCCGGAGGCTCAATCACCTTCTTCCTCGAGCAAGGCCGAGGGGAATCCCGGGACCTAAATTTATGTTGATGCCTAAGAGAGTCAAATATCGCAAGGCGCATAAGCCCGTTCTAAAAGGCGTTGCTTCCAGAGCCGTTGAAGTGGCGTTCGGAGAATACGGCCTCAAGGCTTTGGGACTCGGGTATTTGACGTCCCGGCAAATCGAAGCGGCCCGTCTGGCCATTGCGCGAGCTTTGAAAAAGGGCGGCAAGTTTTGGATTCGCGTTTTCCCGGATCGTCCGATTACGCGAAAACCCGCTGAAACCCGCATGGGCAAAGGCAAAGGAGAGCCTTCCTATTGGTGTTGCGTGGTGCAGCCGGGCCGGATTTTATTTGAAATCGAAGGCATTACGGAAGAGGCGGCGCATGAGGCGCTGAGTTTGGCGGGCGATAAGCTTCCGTTTCGCTCGACCGTGGTTAAGAGGTTGGAATTCTGATGAAACGCAAAGACAAGGAATCAATGAGCGCGTTGTCGCCGGCTGAGCTGCAAAGCGAACTCGACAAACGGCGCCGGCAGCTTTTTGAATTCAAATTTCAGGGGACGTTCCGCCAGGCCAAGAATCCGCTCGAGCAGCGTTCGCTCAGGAAGGATATCGCCCGGATGATGACGTGGATTCGACAAAAGAAAAGCGAGGAGGCCGCTCAGCAATGACAACGAATTTGGTTAGCGTGACCGAGGGCGAACACCGGCGAAAGTCGCGGGTGGGCGTCGTGGTTTCCGACAAGATGGCGAAAACGAGGGTCGTCGAGGTCCTGCTGTTGACGCATCATCACCTTTACGACAAATTGTTGCGCCATAAAAAGCGCTATTACGCGCATGACGAGGACAACAAATCCAAAGCGGGGGACCGTGTTCTCTTGGAAGAAACGAGGCCGTTGTCCAAGCTGAAACGCTGGCGCGTAGCCAAGGTTTTGGGAAAAGGAGCGGCTTAAACCAATGGTGCAATTAAGGGCCATGCTGGCTGCGGCGGACAACACCGGAGCCAGAAAGTTGATGGTCATTCACGTTTACGGGGGCACGCGTCGCCGCTATGCGTCCTTGGGGGATTTGGTCGGCTGTTCGGTCAAGCAAGCGGCTCCCGACGGTTCGGTAAAGAAAGGCGAGGTCGTTAAGGCCGTCGTTGTGCGGACCAAGAAGCCTTGCCGCCGCGCCGACGGCACTTATATCCGTTTTGACGAGAACGCGGCTTGTATCGTTGATGACACCGGGGAACCCAAAGGCACGCGCGTTTTCGGTCCCGTGGCTCGGGAATTGAGGGACAAAAATTTCCTCAAGATTATTTCTTTGGCTCCCGAAGTCGTATGACGGGAATAATGTTGAATTTAAGGAGAATCGGACGCTAATGTCGCTGGGAATCAAGAAAAAAGACACCGTTCTCGTTCTTTCGGGAGAAGACCGTGGCAAGAAGGGCGAGGTGATCAGAGTTTATCCGGATAAGAATCGGGCCCTGGTCAGCAAAATCAACATGGTCAAAAAACATAAACGGGCTTCGCGCGAAAAGCCGGGCGGCATTCAAACCATCGAAGCGCCTGTGGCGTTGTCGAAACTGCAACTGGTTTGCCCTAAATGCAGCCAGGGCACGCGTCCTAAAGTCCAATTTTTGACGGATCAATCGCGGGTGCGCGTTTGCCGCCGCTGCGGGGAGCAAATCCCATGACGAAACCCAACATTGTTTCTGAAGCGCCGAATCGCGACTATACGCCGAGGCTCAAAGCTCTTTACAAGGCGGTCGTTGTTTCCGAGGTGATGCAGCGGTTCAGCTTGAAAAACATTTGGCAGGCGCCGCGCTTGACGAAAATCGTGGTCAACATGGGCGTTGGTCAGGGCAAGGAAGACGTCAAATATTTCGATCAGATGAAAGAAGACCTGAGTCTGATCACCGGTCAGCTGCCGGATGTCCGCCGGGCCAAGAAATCCATCGCCAGTTTTAAAGTCCGCCAGGGTCAGCCCATCGGTTTGCGCGTGACCTTGCGCGGCGACCGGATGTGGGAGTTTCTGGACCGGCTGACAACCATCGCCTTGGCGCGCATCCGCGACTTTCGCGGGCTTGACGGCGGGGCTTTCGATGAGGGCGGCAATTACAATATCGGACTGCGCGAGCATCATATTTTTCCCGAAGTCAGCCTGGAGCGCTCCCCGAGGGCGCATGGCATGAACATTACGATTGTAACGACCGCCGATAGCACAGAACAGGTTCGAACGACGCTTGAACTCCTGGGCCTGCCGTTTAGAAAACAGGCCAAGGGAAAAGCGAAAGGAACGGCATAAATTTATGGCAACGACTGCTTGGATAGCGAAAACAAGAAAAAAACCTAAGTTCCCCGGGCGCAGCCGCAACCGGTGCCTGCTCTGCGGCCGGCCCAGGGGCGTCTATAGGGATTTCGGCCTTTGCCGAATTTGTTTCCGCCAGATGGCGCATCGCGGAGAAATCCCGGGCGTCCGCAAGGCGAGTTGGTGAGGTAATCATGGATACAATCAGCGACATGTTGACGCGAATCCGCAACGCGGTTCAGGCCAAAAAAGAAGTGGTGGAAATTCCGTCTTCGCGGATGAAAAAAGAAATCGCCCGCGTTCTCAAAGAAGAGGGTTATATCGCCAACTTTAAAATTTTCGAGGACGGCAAAGCCGGCACGTTGAAAATTCTTCTGCGTTATACGAGAGAAAAGGAGCCGGCCATCACCCGCATCGAACGGGTGTCGAAGCCATCGCGCCGTATTTATCGCTCTTATCAGGAAGCGGACGGCGGAGCTCAGGAGCTCGGAACCGTGATTTTGTCCACGTCCAAAGGAATCGTCACCTCGCGCCAAGCGAAAACGCTTAAAGTCGGCGGCGAGATTTTGGCCAAGGTTTGGTAATGCTGCAATGAGCCGATTAGGAAAAAAACCGATCCCCGTGCCTGCAGGAGTCACCGTGGGCATCGACCCATCCGGCCGGGTGATCGATGTCAAAGGCCCTAAAGGCCAGTTGAAGTGGACTTGCCCGGGCGCCATGAAAGTGAGCAAGGATCAGTCCGTTTTGAAGGTTGAGCCGGTCGCCGCCGGTGTTTCGGCCGAACCTAAAACAAAAGCTTTGTGGGGGTTGGTTCGATCCCGAGTGGAGGCGTTGGTTCAGGGAGTGACCGGGGGCTTCGCCAGAACGCTTGAGATTCAAGGGGTCGGGTATAAAGCGCGGCAGGAAGGCCAAAAAATCGTTTTTGCCCTGGGCGCCAGCCACCCTATTTCATTTACCGTCCCCAGCGGCGTGACCGTGGCCGTGGACGCTAAACAAACGCAGATGATCGTTTCCGGATGCGATAAAGAATTGGTCGGGCAAGTGGCCAGCGCGCTCAGGGCGCTAAAGCCGCCGGAACCTTACAAAGGCAAGGGGATCCGCTATAGCGGCGAACACATTATCCGCAAGGCCGGTAAGGCCGCGGCTGCAGCCGGCGCCGGCGGAGCGAAGAAATAGAGGATCGTTTATGAAAAGAGATCATCAGCAGATTCGTAAATGGCGGGTCGCCAAAAAAATCAGGGGCATCACCCACCCGCGCCTTTGCGTTTCTTTGAGTTTGAACCATATTTATGCCCAGGTCATCGACGATGTCCGGGGGCATACGTTGGCTTACGTGTCGACATTGTCCGGCGATCTTTCCAAGGAGCTTAAGTCCAAGCATAATATGACCGCGGCCAAGGCCGTAGGCGAACTCATCGCTAAAAAAGCCGCGGCTGCAGGGGTCAAAGAAGTGGTTTTTGATCGCGGTTCCCGCCGGTATCATGGACGCGTTCGCGCGTTGGCTGAATCGGCAAGGCAAGGAGGACTCAAATTTTAAACGTAAATGGCAAATTTCATATTGGAATCGCGGGGTATCAACGTGGATAAAGAATCGACGACGCCGATCAAGATCGCTCAAGACGACATGCTGTTGGAGAAACCCGACGCCGAGCGGTTGGAAGGCGAGGAAGAGGAAAGTCTTCTCCGGCCGAAAGCAGCGGCCCCCGCGGCTGTCGCTTTTAAGGAAACGGTGGTGGCGATTAATCGAGTCGCTAAAGTGGTTTCCGGCGGCAAGCGTTTGGCGTTCGCATCATTGGTCGTCGTCGGCGACGGCAACGGGCAAGTGGGCATAGGCAAAGGCAAGGCCAGAGACGTCCAGGGCTCCATCGCCAAAGCCACTCATCAGGCTAAAAAACACCTGGTCAAGGTTCCCATCATCAACAACACCATTCCTTATCCGGTGATCGGTATTTTTGGGGCGGCTCGCGTGATGCTTCGGCCTGCGGCGCCGGGAACAGGCGTTATCGCCGGTGGCCCGGTGCGTGCCGTGCTGGAGGCCTGCGGCATCAAGGATATTTTGACCAAAAGTTTGGGCACGTCCAACGCCCATAATGTTTTGTATGCGATGATCGAAGCGCTATCCCGGCTGCGCACCAAAGAGGATTTGGCCAAGCGCCGAGGCAAGAAACCCGAGGATCTTTAAGAGCGCTCAAGGGTTGAATCAATGAGTGAAAATAAAAAACAGTCTCAAGAAAAAATGGACGTTTTAAATCTGTCCGATTTGCGGCCTGCTCCCGGCTCCAAACACCGGCGCAAGCTTTTGGGCCGCGGCGAAGGCACCGGACACGGGCAAACCTCCACGCGAGGCATGAAGGGCCAGCGTTCGCGTTCTGGAGACGGCCGCATGCCTGGGTTTGAGGGCGGACAGATTCCTTTGCTCAGAAGGTTGCCGAAGCGCGGTTTCAACAACGCCGAATTTCGTACGGAGTATTCCGTGGTTAATCTGGAAGTTTTGGAGCGTTGCTTCAAAGCCGGCGATAAAGTTGATCCAGAATCGTTGCTTGAGCGCGGTTTGTTGCGCCGCGATTCGCCGGTTAAAATTTTAGGCAACGGAACGCTGACGAAAAAATTGACCGTGGCGGCCCATGCGGCGAGCGCGCGTGCCCGTGAAGCCATCACCAAGGCCGGCGGCGAATTCCAGTTGATCGGTAAACAGGCCTCCGCTTAGCGTGCTATTGATGGGAGACTTGTTCTAAAAGCACGTGGAGCAAATCCTTAATCTTTTTAAAATCCCGGAGCTCAGATCGCGGCTGTTCATGACGTTCGGCTTGCTCGCTGTTTATCGCGTGGCCGCCGCCATCCCGTTGCCCGGCATCAATACCGAAGCTTTGCGGATGTTGTTTGAACAACACCGCGGCTCATTTTTGGGTTTTCTTGATATTTTTTCAGGCGGGGCGCTGTCAAAGTTTTCCATTCTTACGTTGGGAACGATCCCTTATATCAACGCTTCGATTATCATCAGCCTGCTTCAGGGAGCGCATGTGATTCCCTACTTGGAACGGCTCTCCCGGGAAGGTGAAACCGGGCGCAAGAGAATCCAGCAGCTGACGCGCTACCTGACGGTTTTTCTGGCGCTGTTCCAGTCCGTGGCCATTGCCATCGGTTTTTCGAGCCCGCAGGACCCCGGTTCACCCCAAATCGTCATGGACGCCAGCGTGGGTTTTTATTTATTGACGGCGTTGACTTGGACCGCCGGCGCTGTTTTTGTTATGTGGTTGGGGGAACAAATTACCGAGTTCGGCATCGGCAACGGCATTTCTCTGATTATTTTCGCGGGCATCATTGCGCGTTTCCCGGCGGCCGCCGCCGACGTCATCCGTTTGATCCGCGTGGAGGAGATTTCGCCTTTTGGGGCGCTGTTATTGGTCAGTTTGGTGGTTGTGATATGCGGTTTGGTGGTTTGGGTGGAAACGGCCCAACGTCAAATTCCGGTCCAGTATGCCAAACGTTTGGTTGGGCGGCGTATGATGGGTGGGGCCAGCACCTACCTGCCCATCAAGCTTGACCCCAGCGGCGTGATTGCCGTTATTTTCGCTTCGGCCGTGATCCAGGCCCCTTTATTTTTGAGTCAATTAGCCCCGAATTCCGCGGTTTCTGGATTCATCCAGCGTATCCTGGGCGGTTTCAACCAAGGCTTGCCTATTTTTTCCCTGATTTACGCCAGCCTGATTATTTTCTTTTGTTATTTTTACAATTCCATCGCCATCAATCCTCAGGATTTAGCCGAAAATATGAAGAAATGGGGCGGATTTATCCCGGGCATACGCCCCGGCCGGTCGACCGCGGAGCATATCGAATGGATCGTGGAGCATTTAACGTTGTTCGGCGCCTTATTCGTGGCGACCATCGCCGTTCTTCCCGATTACCTGAGGCAGCATTTGGCTGCGCCGTTTTTCTTCGGGAGCACCTCGCTGTTGATCGTTGTGGGCGTGGCCTTGGATACGATCGGGCAAATGGAAGCGCATCTGTTGATGCGTCACTATGACGGATTTATGAAGCAAGGCCGGGTCAAAGGCCGTTGGTTCAATGTGGGGCAAACCGCATGAGGCTGATTTTATTAGGCGCGCCGGGATCGGGCAAGGGAACCCAATCCGAGCGTTTATGCGCGCAACTGCATGTTCCCCATATCGCGACCGGCGATATTTTTCGCGAAGAAATCGCCAAAAAAACGGATTTAGGCCTTCAGGCTGAAGCTTGCGTGAAGTCCGGGCGCTTGGTTCCGGATCCGCTGGTTTTGTCCATGGTTTTTAAACGGTTGGAGCAGCCCGATTGCCTGAACGGATTTTTACTGGACGGTTTTCCCAGGAATACCGAACAGGCCAAGGAGCTGGAAGTTTATTTGAACAGAAAAGGGCTTCGGCTCGATCTGGTTATTTATCTTGAAGCGGCCCAGGATGTTATTGTCGGCCGTCTTTCCGGGCGGCGCTACTGCGGGAAGTGTCAAATGGTGTATAATTTGGTTACCAATCCGCCGAAGGCAGATTCCGTCTGCGACCGTTGCGCGGGTCAGTTACTGGCCCGGCCTGATGATGAGCCGGTGACCGTCAGGAAGCGCCTGATGGTTTACGAGGAGCTGACCAGCCCCTTGATCGCTTATTACAAAGCGACGGCGTCTTTTATCGCGGTCGACGCTTCTCGGTCGGTGGACGAGGTCACTCAAGACACGATGCGGCATCTTGAGGCCAAAATAAAATGAGCCGGGAAGTTTCGGTCATCGACGTTAAAAGCGCCCGGGAGATCGCCTTAATGCGCGAGTCCGGGCGAATCGCAAGCGTGATTTTATCCGAACTGGCCACTCTGGTGAAGGTTGGTCTGAGCACCGAGTATTTGGATGAGCAGGCGCGCCGGTTGGTTACCGGTTATCCGCAAGTCCGCCCGGCGTTTTTAGGCTATCGGGGGTTCCCGGCCAGCCTGTGCGTATCGGTGAATGCCGAGGTCGTACACGGCGTGCCCAGGAAGAACAAGGTGATCAAGGACGGCGATTTGGTGAGCTTGGATTGGGGCGTTGAGCATGAAGGGTATTTCGGCGATTGCGCGACCACAGTGATGGTCGGCCAGGTGAGCGAAGCCGCCAAGCGTTTGACGACGGCGACCGCCGAGGCCCTGGAAGCGGCGATCCGGGTGATTCGCCCCGGCGCCACGGTCGGCGATATCGGCCATGCCGTAGAGGCTTACGTGAAAGCCCTGGGCATGAACGTGGTTAAAGATTTTGTGGGTCATGGAATCGGGCGCAGTCTGCACGAAGATCCGGCCATCCCCAATTGGGGGCGACCGGGCGAAGGCGCCAAATTGGTGTCCGGTATGACGATCGCAGTCGAACCGATGGTCACTTTAGGCAGCGGCGCGGTCGTCGTGGCCGCGGACGGATGGACGGCGCGCACGAAAGACGGCGCTCTGGCGGCGCATTTTGAGCATACGCTGCTGGTCACGGACCAGGGCTGCGAGATTTTGACCAAACCGGCTTAAATGACCAAAGAAGAGAAGGTCGTTTTAGAAGGCGTGGTTCTGGAAGCTTTGCCGAACGCGATGTTCCGGGTCGACATGGGCAACAACCATGTTTGCTTGGCGCATGTGTCCGGAAAAATGAGGATGCATTTTGTGCGCATCCTGCCCGGGGACAAGGTCAGGGTTGAGTTGTCGCCCTATGACCTGACCCGAGGGCGCATTGTTTATCGTTTGGAGTAGTGGATATGAAAGTAAGAAGTTCCGTCAAGCCCATTTGCCAGAAGTGCAAGATTGTGCGGCGTCACAACGTCGTGCGCGTGGTTTGTAAAAATCCGCGCCATAACCAGAGGCAAGGATAGCAGAGAGGTGATTTATGGCTAGAATCGCAGGCATTGATTTGGCTCCTCATAAGCGCATCGACGTGGCGTTGACTTATATTTACGGGATCGGGCGTAAAAACGTCGGCGGCCTGCTCGAGCGCGTGCAAATCCCGGGGCAGCTTCGCGTCAAGGAATTAAGCGAAGCCCAATTGTCCGCCATCAATAATTTGATCACCAAAGATTTGAGGGTTGAAGGTGAATTGCGGCGTGAAGTAGAAGGCAATATGAAGCGTTGCATCGAAATCGGCAGCTATCGAGGCCAGCGCCATCGCCGGAATTTGCCGGCGCGCGGCCAGCGCACGCGCACCAACGCGCGAACGCGCCGAGGCATGAGGAAGACGGTCGGTTCCGCCAAGCCGGGCATCGTCGCCGGCGCTGCGGCGGCCAAGCCGGAAGTCAAGAAATAAAGAGAGGTTGATTTATGGCTAAGGACGCAAGAGAAGGGGCATCAACGCGAAGGGATAAAAAACGCTTCGCCAATATCGAGCTGGCCAGGGCGTATATCCATTCTTCATTTAACAATACCATCGTCACGTTTACCGACGATCGGGGCGGCGCCATCGCCTGGGGCAGCGCCGGCTCCTGCGGTTTCAAGGGAACAAAGAAGGGAACGCCGTATGCGGCGCAAATCACGGCCGATCGAGTGACCAAGCGGGCCATCGAATTCGGCGTGCGCACCGTCTCCGTTTTAGTCAAAGGCCCCGGTCCCGGAAGGGAAGTGGCCATCCGCACGCTTCAGGGAGCGGGTTTGAAAATCGTCTCTATCAAGGACGTGACGCCCTTGCCCCATAACGGTTGCCGCCCGCCTAAGGCGCGGCGTGTGTAAGAGGTGATGTTGAATGTCTAGTCTGCGCAGTCCAGTTTGCAAACTTTGCCGGCGCGAAGGCGTCAAGCTTTTTTTGAAAGGCGAAAAGTGTTTCGTCAAATGCGTCTTTGAAAAACGCCCGTACCCGCCGGGCCCTTCCGGAAAAGCCCGGACCAGAAAGAAAATAACCGATTACGGCTTGCGTTTGCGGGAGAAGCAGCGTTTGAGGAGAATGATGGGTATTAATGAGGCCCAAATGAGGCGTTATTACGACGAAGCCCAGCGCCTACCGGGCCGCACGGGCGAAAATTTGCTCAATCTGCTTGAGCTCAGGCTCGATAATGTCGTGCGCAAGATCGGGTTGGCGGCGAGCCCCCGCTTCGCGCGGCAGTTGGTCGGCCACGGCCATGTCATGGTCAACGGCAAACGCGTGACCATTCCGTCTTACGCCGTGCAGCCGGGCGATCAGATCCAGATTGACAAAACCATGAAATCGAACTTTTTCGTGGATTTGGCTCAGCAGAACCATGAACGCCGCGCCACGGTCATGCCCAGCTGGATTAAATGGGACAAGGCTGAAAGCAAAGGGGAAATTTTGAGGCTTCCTGAAAAAGGCGAGGTCTCCTTCCCCGTCAACGACCAATACATCGTCGAGTTTTACACCCGGCGATGACCAAGTCCGAGTACCCGCTCGGCGGGTGGACGCGGAAATGGTTGAAGGTCGGCAGACCGGAAACCATAGCGACGATTTGTAAAAAGAAAAAATTGGAGGTTACTATTTCATGTCCGAAATGACAGCAACCGTGAACCGGGAACTCGTTTTCCCCTCGAAAATCAACTTCGACAAAGAAAGTTTGGGCGCCAATTACGGGCGTTTCGTTGCCGAGCCTCTGGAGCGAGGCTGGGGTGATACCGTCGGCAATTCGCTGCGGCGCATCCTGCTTTCCAGCTTGGACGGCGTGGCCGTGACCGCCGTCAAAATCGGCGGGGCTCGCCATGAGTTCGCCGCGTTGAAAGGTGTTAAAGAGGATGTTTTGCATATCCTGCTCAACCTCAAAAAATTGCGGCTGAAACTTTTCGCCGAGGGCCCGGAAATTCTCTATTTGCAAGCTGAGAAAGCCGGCGAAGTCAAAGCCGGACAAATCCGGCAGACCCCGAACGTGGAGATTTTGAATCCCGATCTCGTGATTGCGACGCTGGAACCCGGAACGAAATTGGACATCGAGCTGGAAGTTTCCCGGGGCCGCGGGTATCTTCCGGCCGAGAACAACCATCGCGAAGGGCGAGCGTCCGGGTTTATCGCGGTCGATGCTTTGTTTTCTCCGGTCATCAAAGTCAACTACGACGTGGAGAATTCCCGCGTCGGCCATATCACGGACTACGACAAGCTGATTTTGGACGCTTGGACGGACGGCTCGTTGACGCCGACCGAGGCGTTGGCCAAGAGCTTGAAAATTCTCTCCAGTTTGACGGAAGTTCTTTTGGGCGCGGTCGCTAACGGCAGCAGCAAGAAAGAGGCCGCCGCGGTCACCACCATGGATGACGGCGCGTTGCACGATGTCACCGAGGAAATCGGAAAAACCAAAACCAACGACTACGCGCAGGCTTTGAAGGACCCAAAAGTCCAGGAAGTGCTCGGCCAGCCCATCGAGGCTCTTGAGTTGGCCCCCAGGACGCTTAATTGCTTGAAGGTCGCTCATATCAAAACGGTGAAAGACTTGGTGAAAAAAGCCGAGGAAGAGCTCTTGGCGTATAAGAATTTCGGCGAGAAATCGTTGACTGAGGTCAAGGAGAAAGTCAAGGAACTCGGGCTCAATCTCGGGATGAAAATCTGAGCCGGTTGAGACCGTAATGCGGGGGATGCGATGATTAAGACTTACGCAAGACGCAAACTGGGCGTGCGCCCGGCTCATCGTCGGATGATGCTTAGGCAGTTGGCCACGCATTTGGTTCAACATGAACGCATCACGACCACGACGCCCAGAGCCAAGGAGCTTAAGGCTTACGTGGAGCGGATGATTTCAACATTGAAGAATCTCGATAATCCGGCTCTTTTGGCCCGGGCGACGTCGAGGTGGCTGGCGCCCAACGGCTTGAAGGCCGAAAAAAAGTTCCGCGACACCGTATTGCCGCGTTATAAGGCGAGGAACGGCGGGTACCTGAGGGTGCTGGCGTTGCCGCCGCGTTTCTGCGACCAGGCGAAACTCAGCCGTATCGAGTTCCTCAGCTAAACATTCGCCGCTAATCCTTATTTTTAAAAACATAGAATAGGCTTATGAGGCCGCTTCATGCTTGATTTGTTTTTGGGCATTTTTTCAAACGATATGGGTATCGATTTGGGAACCGCCAACACCCTTGTTTACGTCAAAAATCAAGGCATTGTGTTGCGGGAACCTTCGGTCGTCGCTATTGAAAAAACGACCAAGCAAGTGTTAGCGATCGGCTCCGAGGCTAAACGCATGCTGGGGAAAACGCCGGCCAACATTGTGGCTATACGACCGTTGAGGAACGGCGTCATCGCGGATTTCGAAGTCACGCAGGCGATGATCCGCCATTTCATCAGGCGCGTGCACAACAGGAAGAGTTTGCTTCATCCCAGAGTCGTTATCGGCATCCCCTCAGGCATCACCGAGGTCGAACGCCGCGCCGTGCGCGATTCCGCGCAACAGGCGGGCGCGCGTGAAGTGTATCTCATCGAAGAGCCCATGGCCGCGGCCATCGGCGCTGATTTGCCGATCGAGGATCCCTCCGCCAACATGATCGTCGATATCGGCGGAGGCACGACGGAGGTGGCGATCATCTCCATGGGCGGAATGGTAGTGTCGAAATCCATCGATGTGGCCGGCGATGAAATGGACGAGGCCATCGTGCAGTATTTCAGGAAGCGATACAACTTGTTGATCGGTGAAACTACGGCCGAAGATGTCAAGATTCAAATCGGCTCCGTTTTTCCGCTGGGGGAGGAGATGTCGATGGAGGTCAAAGGCCGCGATCAGGTGACGGGATTGCCGAGGACGATTACCATCACTTCCGAAGAAGTGCGCCAGGCGTTGTTGGTGGCCGTTAAAACCATCGTAGATACTGTTAAATCCGCGCTTGAGGAAACGCCGGCGGAATTGGCCGCCGATCTGGTGGATCGCGGGTTAGTTTTGGCCGGCGGCGGATCGCTCTTGCGCGGCATCCCTGAGCTTATTTCCCGCGAAACGGACCTGCCGGTTCATTTGACGCCGGAACCATTGGATTGCGTGGTGCTGGGCACCGGAAAGTTTCTTGAAGAGCTTGAGCGCTTCGACAACGTCAGGAAGCGCACGTTCCTCGCGACATAAGTTTATTGTTGGTTCATTAAACGACCGGGCTGCCGCGCTGTTTGACGCAAGCCGGGGCCATGGCGGGTGTTATGAAGAAAGATTTTTTTGCCGTTATTGTTGCAACCGTTATATTGCTGGCGTTAGCCAGCCAGCCCCTCGCCCCTAAAGTCGCCGCCTGGCGGGCGATCGCCTATTATCTCGTTTATCCAACCAGCCAAACCATGCTATCCGCCTACCGGCACGCGTCTTCCTTGAATGATTCATGGAGCCGGTTGTTCGCAGCGCGCCAGTACCTGGACGCCTTGGAGACGGCGCAACAGGAGCGCGACTTGGAAGCTTTGCATCAAGCCATCGTTGATGAGCATCGGCGAACGTCCCAAGAATTGAGATTGGAAACGGAATTGGCCGCTAAAGCGCCGGCTTTAAGCCGTTGGGCGCCGCGCAGTGTGGTCATTACCTACCGAGGACTGGGCGAGGAAGGATGGACTTCGCGCGCTTGCATCGAGGAGTTGCCGATCCCGCTGCGTTGGGATTTGCCGGCTTTCCAATTCAAGCAGGACGCCGGTCAGTTCGTGTTGGCGGGGCGATCTTGGCTGCCGGCCGAGGGCTCCCCATGGAAAAATTGTTTCGAACTGATCACCAGCCCAAGGCATATGGTTTCCGTCGTCGTTGAGACCACCGGCGAAGTCGCTTTGTTGACCGGATTGGGGGAGCCGGATCGCCTCAGGCTTGATTATCTGCCCAAGGAATCCAAGGCTCAACCCGGCGATCGCATCATCACCGCGGCGTCGAGTTCGGTGTATCCTCCGGGGATCGCCGTGGGAGAAATTTTAGACGTCGATCCTCCCCGCGCGACCCGTTTGTTCGCCACGGCTTACGTGCGGCCCTATATGGATTTGGCCCGCTTGGAGCGTTTAACGATTCTTGATCATTATCCTCGCTTGGAGGCTAAGCCATGAGGCTGGTTCTGTTGCTGCTGATTTTGGTCGTTGTTGAAGCTTTTTACAATTCGGCCGGCGGGCGCTTGGTCGCTTATTTTTGCCCCTACCTCATGCTTCAGGTGACAGCCTTCGTAGGTTTATTGCAGGGCCCAGGCACGGGTTTGGTTTTTGGTTTGGCCGCGGGATTTTTGGAAGAGCTCTATTTCGCCGGTGCCGGTCACGCCGTGGGTTTGACGCCGTTGACTTATTGTTGGACAGGATGGCTTTGCGGTAAATTTTTTTATGGCCGCGCCGACGCCGCGAGCCCGGCCTTGGGCGTGTTGATTACCGTCGTCGGGCTGATGTTTGGTTTGGGCCTGGGCGCGTTTCTATCGTGGGGTTACGGCATGAACCTGCCCACTCTGGATTTCGGATTGCGCTGGACGCATGCGATGACGGCTTGTCTGCAAGTGCTCTGGTCGCCGTTATTGCTGGCGTTGCTTGTTTATCTTTTAAAACCCAGGCAGGCTTTTGAATGAACCCCTTGGCCGAAAAAGTTGCGTGGATGAGATTTCTCATTTTGATTTTTGTGGGCGTTTTTGCCTTGAGGCTGTTTTTGCTTCAAATCGTTTCCGGGGAGAAATACAGCATCCTCGCCGAGCGCAACCGTTTTCAAATTTTTTACCGCCAGGCGCCGCGCGGCGCGATCCTCGATCGCACGGGGTATCCTCTGGCGTCCAATGTCGGGGTGTTCAATTTATATTTTAATCCGCGTTTGCTGCTGGAGGAACCCGACAAGCGCGTAGAAGCGGTCAGCGCCATCCTCAACCTTAAGAAACAGGATTTGGACAAGGAGATCGCTCTGGCGCGTTCCGGCGGACGCACTCAGCTCGTGGCCAGGCAAATCGCGCCGGAGGCCGCGTTTCGGTTCATGGAGCGTCAAGAGGCGTTCCCGGAATTTTTTCTGGCTTCGGAATCCCTCCGGTATTACCCGTTGGGGGAAGCGTTCTCTCATGTGCTGGGCTATTTGACGCGCATTAAATCACGCGCTCAATACGAGCGGCTCAAAGACCTGGGCTACCGTTTTGATTCGTGGTTGGGCGGCTACGGTCTTGAAAAAAATTTTGAAGAATATTTGAAGGGCACGGACGGGGCCGTTCTCATCGAGGTGGATGTGCGCGGTCGCCCCATCAATCGAGGGGTAGACACCCTGCGCGAAGGCCATTCCGGAAGCGGGGGGCTTCGGTTGATCGAGGACGCTTATCCCGGCCAGGACATGGCCTTAACCGTGGATCATCGTTTGCTCATGACGGCTTATGCGGCCTTGCGCGATTCGCCTTCGGGCGCGGGATCCGTCGTTGGGTTGGACCCGTTGACCGGGCGTGTTTTGGTGTTGGTGTCCACGCCCGGATTCGATCCCAACGCTTACATCCGGCTTGATTCCGGCGAAGATGAAGCCGGCCGGGCCGAATTCCCCAGAGCATTGACCGGGCTTTATCCTGCGGGCAGCACGTTCAAGGTGGTGACGTCCGTCGCGGCTCTCGAAAAAGGCATCGATCCCGGACGCCGGTACAATTGCACGGGTAAATTTGCTTTACCCGGGCGGGTTTTCCGTTGTTGGAAAGAAGAGGGGCACGGATCTTGCGATTTAGTCGAAGGATTGAAACATTCCTGCGACGTTTATTTTTATAACGCCGGCCTCTTTGCCGGCGGCGAATCCATCAGTGCCTGGGCGATGAAATTTTCTTTGGGACGGAGCATGTTCGTGCGCGAATTTCCGGAATGGTCCAAGCAGGGGTTTATCCCTACGCCCGCATGGAAAGAGGAGAAAAAGCGATCGTCTTGGTATCCAGGGGACACTCTTAATCTGTCCATCGGCCAGGGCGAGGTGTTGGTCACGCCCTTGCAGTTGGCGGCTTTGTTTTCATTGGTGGCGACGCGCGGGCGCCTGCCGCAGCCCTATATCGTCGAAGTCGTGGGCGATGTCTCCAGCGGCGCCTTGGGTTTGACCGCGCAGAAAACCCCGATTCAAGTCGGCGGCTTATCCGCCAAGACTTGGGAATTAGTTGAAGCCGGACTTCGAGCCGTGGTCGACGGCGGGACCGGGCGTGGAGCTAATATCCCCAACAGGGCCATTTTCGGCAAAACCGGAACATCGCAGAACCCGTTGGGGAAAGATCATGCCCTATTCGCCTGTTATTTAAAAGACGATCAGGGGACCCCGCGCTTAGCCTTGGGCGTAATCATCGAACACGGGGGGCAAGGCTCGACCGCGGCCGTTCCGGTGGCCCGCCGGGTGCTTGAAGAATTCATTCGCATTGAGCCTGATTTCGCAAAAACGGAGACCGGAGCCTCCGCGCCTTTATAGCCATGGGAAGAGAATTTATCAGCCCTATTTTAGTCGGACGCACTGATGAGGCCCGGGCGCCGTTGTTTTATCGCCTCTTCGGCCTCGACACCATGCTGTTGGCTGCGGCGCTTCTCTTGGTTGGCCTGGGCACCCTGGTTGTTTATGCTGCGTTGCGGGGTTCTCCTAATTTTGATCTATTTTGGGCCCGCCACCTGGCCGCCTTGACCATCGGATTATCCGTTGGTTTGATCATGATCATCCTGCCCACGGCCCTGATTGCCGAGGCTTGCCCGGTGTTGTATGTCGCGAGCCTGGCGCTGCTTTCGACGGTGCTGTTGTTCGGACGCGTTATTCATGGGTCCAAATCCTGGTTCGTGATGGGTCCTGTTCAATTTCAACCCAGCGAATTGGCCAAATTTACGACCATTCTCTACGCGTCTTATCTGGCGGTTCGTTTTCGCGAACGGGATCCGCTGATCACCATTGCGGACCGGCTTAAGCTCGTCGCCGCCTGCGCGCTGCCCATGATTTTGGTGCTCGCTCAAAACGATGTTTCCAGCGCGTTGAGTTTTGTTTTTATTTTGGCGGCGTACGCCTGGAGTTTGGATCTATTGGCCGGGGGCTGGATCGCGTTATTGGGTTTGTCCGGGTTCGGCGCCTTTGTTTTTTTGTTGGGCCATATCACGGCCGGACTTTCCATCGGCGAGCTTGGCCAAGTGTCTTCATTCTTGATGGGTTTGGGCTTCGGGCCGGGGGCCACGGCCGGCAAATGGCTGATCTGGGCGCTGGCCATGTTGGCGGCAGCCATCGCCGTTTTTAAATTGTTGCAGGGACTATTCGTCGTGTCCCCCAGGGCTTCCTGGGTTTGGCCGTTTGTTGTGGCCTTGGCGTTGGGGGCTTCGGCCGGCGCCGGTTACAGCGGCTGGAAAACGCTCAAAGGCTACCAGAAGAACCGTTTGATCAGTTTTTTGTTCCCGCGCGCCGATCCTTTGGGCTCCGGCTACAACATTACCCAGTCAAAAATCGCATTGGGTTCGGGCGGATTCCTGGGCAAAGGGCTGCTGTCGGGCTCTCAGGCCTCGCTCGGTTTTTTGCCGGAGCGCCACACTGATTTTGCCTTCGCTTCATTGGGGGAAACCATGGGTTTTATCGGCACCACCGGAGCCTTGGTGTTGTTCGGCCTTCTATTTTGGCGGTTGACCCGTTTTACGGAATTGGCGCGCGAGGAATGGGGGAAGCTGGTGGCCCTTGGGCTTTTAAGTATCTGGTTCGGCGAGGTGAGCATCAATATCGCCTATGTGTCGGGGCTGTTTCCTATTTTAGGCATCGGTTTGCCGTTTCTTTCTTACGGCGGTTCACGTTTGGTGGTCAATGCCCTGGAAATGGGATTGCTGCTGGCCGTGTCCCGCGGGTTTTTCGTTTATCGAGGCCAGCGATGAAGGGACTTTTATGATCACCCAGCACCGAGAGGGGATTCTTGAAAAAGCCGCGGCGTGTTCGATGCGGCCGTCGCGCTATGCGGGCTGCGAGATCGGTTCCATCGCCGCTAAACCATGGCCTCAGGGCCCGGGCGGACGCGCGGCGTTAATCTGGTGCGCCTCCTATGAGCGCGCCATGCAGGACGAGCGCCTGGCGGTTCTTTATGCGCGCTTAGCTCAAGCCGGAATTTTAGTCAACCGGTTTACCATCCCCGAGGCGGATTATCGGGAACAGTTGGCTCAATGGGGAGAGCCAAATCCGTGGTTTTCCTTGGAGCACAAACAGCCGCTGGAGGCGTTCGACGGTTTTATCGTGGCCGCTCCGGAGGGGTCCACGGCGCTTCAAGAAGCGGCCGGTCGCGCGGCCCACGAGCGTGGTCTTCCTCTCGTCCTCGTCCCCCCCGGTCCCTTGGAAGAGGAGTCGGTTAAGCGCATTGTGGCGATGTTCAAACAAGGCGCCGTTGATTCACCCGCCGTTGAGAGGAAAATGCCGCTGTTGCTGGCTTACCGAAGCGCGGAATCTCCTCAATACCGGGCGCACCGGGCGTCCGTTCGCCCTCGATTCGCGCGGCCGACCGCTTATCGCGCGCAATGCAGCCGCGCGGGCTGGTCGCGGTTCGTGTCCCATTTGGAGCAGATTCAGTTGTTGAAAAGCGCGGTTTTTTTAGCCGGCTTGCCCGTGGCCTTGGGCGAGGGGAAAAAACCAAGGGCCAAAATGAGTTTCGGCCCCGCGGTCAGCGTTGGGTGGGAATCTCAAACGGAATTTTTCGACATGCTCTTGGAGGAACCCCTGACGATGGATGAGATGGCGAAGAATTTGGGAGCCGCGCTGCCTCCGGGCTACGGTCTGGGAAAGGTTCAGCGCATCCCCGCGCATTTTCCTTCTCTCGAGGAAAGCGCTAATTGGGCGGAATATTGGGTTGAAGAGGCTGGCCAATCGTCGTTGGATTGGGAACGCCTGCTGGTTTGGTTTCAGCGGCTGTCTTCAGCCGGGGCCGAGCCGGTGGTGGTGCGCAAAGAAAAACCGGGGAAAAAAGTGGATTTGATCAATGCGGCCGACGTCGTTGGCGGGGTTAGCCTCAAATCCGGCGGCCCGAATTCCTCGTTGGGCGTCAAGCTTTCCCTGCGTTTCGGCCCCAAGAAGAATCTTAAGCCGGAAAAGATTTTAGAGATCGCTCTGGGTCTTGAACCTAGAACGATCCAAACGGAATTAAAAATCAGCCGCACGGCCTTGGCCCTTGAGCTTGGATCCGGCCGTTTGCGTTATTTATAGGGGTCCACGGCAGAGACCCTGATTTTGCGAGGTGAGTCATGTCAAAAGTTGAAATCGTCGCTAATTCGTCAGCCGAGGAAACGCGCATCGCGTTGATCGAGGACGGCCGTTTGGCCGAATTTTTTTGGGAGCGAAAAAGCGCCTCCAGCCAGTTTTTGGTCGGCAATATTTATTGCGGACGGGTGGCCAATGTGCTTCCGGGCATGGACGCGGCGTTCGTCAATATCGGTTACGAAAAGAACGCTTATCTTTATATCACCGATGTGCTGATTCAGGATCGGGGCAAACCGATCGATCATATTTTGAAAAAGGATCAAAAAGTCATGGTTCAGGTGATCAAGGATACCATCGGCACCAAGGGCATGAAAATCACCATGAACGTGAATATCCCCGGACGCTACCTGGTGCTGACGCCCTATCAGCGCCAGGTGCATGTCTCCAAGCATCTGGAGGATCCGGGGGAGCATGAGCGTCTGGCCGAGGCCGTGACGTCGGCTTTGCCCGCGCATATCGGAGCGATCGTGCGCACTGAAGCGGAGGGCGTTTCCAGCGAAGAAATCAAGCGCGAAGCAAAATATTTGATGAAGCTGTGGGACACGATTCACAAAAAATTCGAGCATGCCGACGGACCGCGCCTTCTTTATAAAGAGCTTGATTTGGCTCATCAGGTGGCGCGCGACATTCTCAGCGAGGACGTCGCGGTTTATTTGGTGGATTCGCCTCAGGTGTATCGAGATTTGGAAGCGTTTGTGGAAGAGGTGGCGCCGCATTTAAAAAATCGCCTGATGCTTTACAATAAGCGCCCACCCATCTTCGGCGCGTTCGGCATCGAAACCGAATTGGTGAAAATGCTCAGAACGCATATACCGCTTAAATCAGGCGGCGTGATCGTAGTTCAAGAGGCCGAATCCATCACCATGATCGACGTCAATACCGCCCGTTTCGTCGGGGCCACGACCCAGGAAGAAACCGTGACTCAGACCAATATCGAAGCGGCTCAGGAAGTGGCGCGCCAATTGAGGCTCAGGAATATCGGCGGCATCATCGTTATTGATTTCATCGACATGCGCCGGGAGGTCAATCGACGCAAGGTGCTGGAAGCCTTTCGTCAGGCGTTGAAAAACGACCGCGCCAAGGTCAAAATTCACCCCATCACAAAATTGGGCCTGGTGGAAATGACCCGCGAGCGCAAGAGGGAATCGAATGTGGTTTTTTTGACCGATGCCTGCGAAACCTGTCAAGGTTCCGGGCGCGTGCTTTCCAAGGAGACGCTGTTGCTCAAAGTCGGCCGGGAGCTGGGCAATCTGCTTGAAGGGCGTGCGGTCAATGCCGTGCGCATTAATGTGCCGCCGCCCATGGCTCGGTACTTAAAGGAAAATCAGCAGCGTTTTGAAGGCGCTCTAAACGGCAAGGCCAGTCGCATCGCCATCCAAGAGGACATGAATCTTCCTTGGGAAGAATATAAGATTGTTCTGGAATGAGAAGAATTTTTCATTCGTTTATGTGGATGCTGGCTTCGCCTTTTTTATTGTCGGCGGCGCATGTCCCGGATGAAATTTTAATCAAGTGGGCGAACCCTCCGGCCTCAAGCACATGGACCGTGCCCGGGTCGGGAGCGACCATCGTCAAGGTCAAATCGGTGGGCACCAGCGGGTTGGAGCTTTGGCGGGTGGCGGGTCAAAAACCTGTCGAAACCGTTCTGCCCTATGCTGCGGCCCAGGCCGATCAAACTCGCAAACGCTTGGCCGTCTCCGGACCGGCGGCCCAGGCCGCGGCCTTATTTGGTTCGGACCCCGCTGTTTTGTCTTATGCCACCAACGATTACCGCTATCTTTTGGGCCGCGTGCCCAATGATCCGTTGGTCGCCAGCCAGTACCATTTGGACATGATCCGCGCTTTTGCGGGGTGGGAATTCGATATCGGCAATTCGACGCCCACGACCATCGCGATTATCGATACCGGCGTGGCCATCGACCATGTGGATTTATCCTCGGCCTCGGGAAAAATTTGGATCAATCCCGTGGATGTGCCCGGCGGCGGGGATCAAGACGGCAACGGGCGCACGGATGATTTTTGGGGCTGGGATTTCGCGGACAACGACAACAACCCGGCGGATTGCCTGGGCCATGGAACCTTAGTGGCGTCCGCCGCCGGAGCAGCCACGGATAACGGCACGGGCGCAGCCGGCGTTTCTTGGGGAGCCAAAATTTTGCCGCTGAAGATTTTTTCCGCGTTCGGTTGCAATTCAGCGTCGACTGCGGATATTATCGCGGCCATCGATTACGCGGTTTGGGTATCCACGGCGCATCGTTCCTACACGGGCCGCACGGTGATTAATTTGTCATTAGGTTGCCCCGGTTCGGATGCTTGCGGCGCTCCTTGCCCGCCCAATAATTTGGAGGAAGATGCCATGGCCCGGGCCTTGGCCAATAATGTGCCGGTGATTGCGGCCAAGGGCAATTGCGGCAATTCCGTGGCCGTGATCCCTTCGGACTATGCCGGGGTTTTCGGCGTGGGCGCCACCAATAGAACCGACAGCCTGGCGTCTTTTTCCAGCATCGGTTCCGGTGTGGACTTGGTCGCTCCCGGAGTGGATATTTTAGGCGCTAATAGAAACGGCGGTTTCGGCAATAACGGCGACGACGGAACGTCGTTCTCGGCCCCGATTGTCGCCGGCGCCGCGGCCTTGATTTTTTCCGTTTTGCCGGCGGCCACGACCACTCAGGTGTTCAACATTTTAACCGGCGGGGCGGATGATTTGGGGTCTGCGGGGCGCGACGATCAATTCGGGCATGGCCGTTTGAATCTTTTAAAAAGCATGCGCCTCGCCCGTTACGGCACGCTGTCGGGTTTTGACGCAACCACTCAGGCTATCGCTTTGCCCAACCCTTTTAAAGCCGGCGACAACCGAAGGGCGACGTTCTCCGTTCCCGACGACGTCGTCGGCCCCAATATCAAAGTTCAGGTTTATGATGTCAGCGGAAGCCTCATACGCGAGCTTGAGAGCGCCTCTTGGGACGGCAAGAATGAAAACGGTTTCCTCGTGGCCAGCGGCGTGTATATTTTTGAGGTTAAAACGGACAAGGGCAGCGCGCGCGGCCGTGTGATCGTGGACGCCGGCGAGTAATCAATGCCGCGATTTGATTTTCACCTGCACACGCATTTCTCGGACGGCACATTGCCGCCCGCCGATCTCATCGCTAAACTGAGCCAAGAAGGCGTTGATTTTTTTGCGATTACGGACCATGACTCCATGCGCGCGCATATCGGCCTTGAGACGGCTGCCTTGAAGGGCATGCGTATTTTTCCGGGCGTTGAAATCAACACCAATGCCGTGGGAGAAACGTTGCATATTTTGGGTTTCGGCCGTTCGCTCTTAAACAACGCGGCGTTTCAGGAGAAGCTTGAATTATTTCGCGAGTCCCGGCGCAAGCGCGCGGGGGCGATCGTGGATCGCTTGGCTGCTTTGGGCGTTGCGATCACGATGGAGGACGTCGACGCCCATGCCAAAGAAAGCATCGGCCGGCCCAATATCGCGGATGCGCTTAGGAAAAAAGGCGTGGTTGAAACGAGAGAAGAAGCCTTCCATCGTTTTTTATTAAAGGGTAAACCCGGTTACGCGCCGCCTTTGGGCCCGGAACCCAAGGAAGCGATCGGCGCCATTGCCCAAGCCGGCGGCGTGGCCGTGCTGGCCCATCCGGGCGTGGCTAAAATTAACGACGAACGTTTGGCCGCTTTGGTGGGCATGGGTTTGGGCGGCATCGAGGTTTATTACCCGAATCACAGTCCTGCTCAAACCCGGGATTATTTGGCCGCGGCCAGAAAATACGGCTTGCACGCCACCTGCGGCTCCGATTATCACGGCCCGGCCAGCGGACGCGAGGAAATGATCGCTTTCGAATTCGAGGAGCGGGATTTTTCAGATTTTCTTGAAGCCATCAATTGACCCTTGACAGAGTTTGCGGAGCCCTCTACAATAACTAGGCGTGTCATTTCCTTTCTTTAAAGTCGAATCAAGGCCGATCTTGATCGCCCATCGCGGGGCCTCCGGTTATGCCCCGGAAAACACTTTGGCCGCTTTTAAGCTCGCTTTGGATATGGGCGCGCGTTTTGTTGAGCTGGATGTGCATCAGACCAAGGACGGGCAAATCGTGGTCATTCACGACGACAATTTGAAAAAATTCGCCCGCGTTAAAAAGAAAGTCGCTCAAATGACGGTTGAAGAAATCGCCAAGGTCGCCATCGACGGCCATTGGGACAAGCGTTACGCCCATGAGCGTATCCCAACGCTGGAAGACGTGTTGACGTTGATCGCCCGGCGGGCTGTGGTTGACGTGGAAATTAAGGGTTCCGACAACCTTTATCCCGGCATCGAGGAAAAAGTTTTGGCTATTTTGGAACGAAAAGGCTACAACGGCATGTCCTATATTTCCAGCTTCAACATCAAACGCTTGGAGCGCGCGCGCGAGCTGTCATCCACCATGCACTTGGGGTATTTAATGGGGGTCAAACCTCTGGCTGTGGTGATTAAGGAAATGCGGGATTTGCGTTGCGATGCCTTGCTTGTGTCTAGACGGCAAGCCAATCGTACCCTCATTCAAAAGGCGCATCAGCGGGGTTTCCATGTCGGCGTTTACACGGTTAACATGAAATCGCAGTGGGATGAGATGGCCACCCGGCGCGTGGACGCGATTTTCACCGATTATCCGGATATTCTGGGCCTTCCCGAATATCAGGAACCCACCCTCGGCCTCACTAACGGCGAATAGCGCCGGCCGCTGTTTGTCTTCCGAAATCGCTAAAATTTGTTCATCATGGCTTCAAGGGAAAAGTGTTTGATCGTCGGCAGCGGCTGTGCGGGTTTGACGGCCGGCATTTACGCGGCGCGTTCGGGCCTCGAGCCGTTGATCATCGGCGGCTTGGTGCCGGGCGGGCAATTGATGCTGACTTCCGACGTTGAGAATTTTCCCGGATTCGAGAAGCCGGTTGTGGGCCCGGATTTGATGGAGAACATGCGCCGCCAGGCGGCCCGTTTGGGCGTGCGCTTTTTAAACGACCAGATAGAAAAAGTGGATTTTAAAAGGCATCCGTTTGCGGTTCAGACTTCCGACGGCAAGGATTTCGATGCCCTGACCCTGATCGTGGCCACCGGCGCCAATGCCAAGTGGCTGGGCCTTCCTTCCGAGGGCAAATATCGGGGCAAGGGCGTGTCCGCATGCGCGGTGTGCGACGGTTTTTTCTTTAAAGGCAAGGAATTGGTGGTGGTCGGCGGCGGCGACACGGCCATGGAAGAAGCCACATTCTTGACCCAATTCGCTTCCGGCGTGACGGTCGTTCATCGCCGCGACAAACTGCGCGCATCGTCGGCCATGGAAGAAAAGGCCCGGCACAACCCGAAAATCAGTTTCATGTGGGACTCCGCGGTTGAGGAAGTTTTAGGCGACGATTTGGTCACCGGCGTACGTTTGAAGAATTTGAAGACGGGTAAAGCCCAGAACGTACCGTGCGGCGGGCTCTTTATCGCCATCGGCCATGAGCCCGCGACGTCTTTTTTAAAAGGCCACCTGCCGTTGAACGACAAGGGCTATATTCAGGTTCTCGAGGGTTCCTGGGTTAAAACTTCGGCGGGCGGTGTTTTTGCCGCGGGCGATTGCGTGGATTTTCGCTACCGCCAGGCGGTCACGGCCGCAGGCTTCGGCTGCATGGCGGCCATGGAAGCGCGCTGGTGGCTTGAGGAAAAAAATCTGCTCTGATAAAATACGGTTTAGCTTAAAAAGGGGGTTTCTGACGTATGCCATATGTGATTACTGAAAAATGCCTCGGCGAGCGTTATGCAACATGCCAGGGCGTCTGTCCCGTGGAATGCATTCACTCCGGAGAACACAAGGGTCAGGTTTTCATGATTATCGATCCCGATGTCTGCATCGATTGCGGGGTTTGTTTGCCGGAATGCCCGATCGGCGCCATTGTTTCAAGCGTTGATGAAGACCCGGCCGGGGCCGCGCTCAACAAGGAGTTGACGCCCTCGTTTAAAGGCAGCCCCAAGCCTGAAGTTCGGCCGCCGAACGATCCTCCCAAGAAACCGGGGAACAAGCTGGTTAAATAAAAGCGAGTTTACTCAAAGTTTCTTTTGCGCCAGGCGTGAGCCTGGCGCTTTTATTTAGGGTTGACGGCGGCCGGTCGCCGCGCGTTGTTGTTTCTGTAAACGGCGGCGAGCAATAATCCCAGGGCCAATGCTCCCGCCGAAGCAATGATTTCCGTTGATTTGGCTTGGGAGCTTAGATAGAGAATAACCCCTATGCCTAAGAGCGGCGCCGCCGACCCCAAGGGCAGGCTCCAGGAGGCGTTTTTTCCTTGGCGCGAGAGTTTGAGCGCCGCCGCGCAAGTGATCAGGTACTGCGTGGCCGTTGTTACATTGGATAAATCCACCAATTTTTTGAAATCGAGAAACATGGCTAAGACAAAAACAACCGCGGTTGTCGCGGCAATGGCCCGGTAAGGCGATTGATATTTTTGGTGCACGCCTTCGAACCAGCGGGGGAAAAAACCGCTGCCGCCTAAAGCGAATAAATAGCGCGGCGTGGTCAATGCCGCTCCCGTGGTGTAGCCCAAGGTGGAAATCGAGGCCCCGATCGCCATTAAAGCGCCCAGGGGCGCCCAGAGAAAGGCGGCGGCTTGAGCCAACGGTTTTGTCGAGCCGGCAAGATCGGGGTAGCTTCCTACGGCCACTGATTGAATTAAGCTGTAGAGCAACGTGGCTCCTAATAAAGAACCGACCGCAGCCAAGGGGATGTCGCGTTTTGGATTTTTAGCTTCGCCCGCCGGAACCGGGGTGTGCTCAAAACCTTGACAGGCAAAAAAAGCGAAAAAAATAGCCTGGCTCATGGGCATTAGTCCGTGCGGAGCGAACGGTGAAAAATGCTCGGGCCGTATAAAACCAAAGCCGATCACGATAAAAAGCACAAGAGGAATGAGTTTGGCGATGGTAAAAAAATCAGTCGTCTTGGCCGCCGGACGTATGCCCCGGTAATTTAATATGCCTAACAACAAAACCACGGCTCCGGCTACGATTTTGACGGCTGCCGTGGAACCCAAGGCGTCGGAAAAATGCCCGAGGTAGGCGCCGATCGCATTAGCCACGGCCGCGAAGCTTAACACTTGCATCACCCAACTGAGCCAGCCCACGCCGTAGCCGATCCATGGCCCGAAAGCTTCTTGGGCGTACACATAGGGTCCGCCTGTTTTTTCCGTGCGGCTGGCGAGCCAGGCAAAGCACAAAGCCACCGGGGTCAGCATCAGTCCGCACAAAGGAAACGCCAGAACGGATGCCGGTCCCAGACGGCCGGCCAGAAGCCCCGGGAACAGATAAATGCCCGAACCCACGATGGCATTGACGCCTAGGCAAAGAATATCGAAGAGGCGGAGTTCTTTTTTCATGGTTTCCGGTTTGCAACCTTCAACCATTTCCTCGCCGACCCGCTTCGCGAGCCAGAAGCTGCCGGCGGCAGGCTCTGGGACTTGGTCAAGCGACGCCGAGGTAGGCGTCCTGAACCTTGGGATCGGCCAGGAGATTTTGCGCTTTGTCTTCCATAATCACGGCGCCGGTTTCAATGACGTAGGCGCGGTGGGCGATTTCCAGCGCCCGGGCCGCGTTTTGTTCCACCAGGAAGATGGTTTTGCCTTCGCGGTTGATGGCGGTGATGATTTCGAATATTTTGTCCGTCACCACCGGGGCCAAACCCATCGAGGGCTCATCGAGCATCAAGAGCTCTGGCCGCATCATCAAGGCGCGGGCTATGGCCAGCATTTGCTGCTCGCCGCCGGATAATGTGCCGCCTGATTGATCACGGCGCTGGCCCAGTATGGGGAATAATTCAAAAACGTGCCGGAGGTCCCTCTCGATCCCCCCGGCGTCGGATCTGGCGAAGGCTCCCATTTCGAGATTCTCAAGGACGGTGAGCCTGGAAAAAATTTTTCGGCCCTCGGGCACATGGGCTAACCCCAGGCGCGCGATTTCATGAGACGCCAAATTTGTGATAGCGGCTTGTTTAAATAGAATCGTTCCTTGTTCGGCCGGCAGAAGGCCGGAGATGGTTTTGAGCATCGTGGTTTTGCCCGCGCCGTTGCAGCCGATCAAGGCCACGATTTCCCCGCGCCGGATGCTTAAATCAACGCCTTTTAAGGCGCGAATTTTTTTGCCGTACACGGCATGAACGCCTTGAAGCTCCAAAATTTTATTTGTGTTGTCCACCATGTTTTCCCAGGTACGCTTCGATGACTTTTTGATCCGCCGCCACGTCGGCGGGCGTGCCTTCCGCGATTTTGACGCCGTGATCCAAGACCACGATTCGGTCGGAAATGCCCATCACTAGACGCATATGATGTTCGATCAAGAGAATGGTCAATCCGGCTGAGCGCAATTGCCGGATCAGGCCCACCAACTGCGTCGATTCTTTGGGGTTCATCCCCGCGGAAGGTTCGTCTAAAATCAAGAGTTTCGGGCCGGTGGCCAGCGCCCGCGCGATTTCCAGGCGCCGCTGATCCCCGTAGGGCAGATTCTTAGCCAATTGATTGGCCTGGTTCAACAGCCCCACCGTGGCCAGGTTTTCTTTGGCGCGTTTTTCGATGGCCGCTTCTTGGCGCACGAAAGACGGCGCCCTCAATAGCGCGCTTAAGAAATCGTTTTTGCTTTGAACGTGGCAGCCCACCATCACATTTTCCAAGGCGCTCATATTGGCGAATAATCGGATGTTCTGGAATGTGCGCGCCAGACCCAAGCTGACGACTTTATGCGGAGCCAAGCCCCTGATCGGGCGTCCTTCAAACGCGATCGAACCGGCCGTTCCTTTATAAACTCCGGTCAATACATTGAATAGGGTGGTTTTGCCCGCGCCATTGGGGCCGATGAGGCTGACAATTTCTCCCGTATGAATCGTCATGGTCACGCCTTCAAGGGCTTTGAGCCCGCCGAAATTTTGCGACAAGCCGGCTACGCTGAGCAATGCGGGCCCTTTCGGCATCGGTGTTTGAGCGGCCGGCGATGGAGCTCTATCCACGAGTTCAGACAGCGGCATGCTCTTGATCCAGAATTTCAAATTCCCTGCGCCGGGAGGGCCAGAGACCCTGAGGCCTAAAAAGAACCGCCAACACGAGAACAAGGCCGAACACAAAATAGCGGTAATTGATCCATTGGGAACCCACTAAAACGGCTTGGAGCATTTGCGGCACGCCGCCTAAGAGCACCGTGCCTAGAATCACGCCTTTGATCGAGCCCATGCCTCCGGCCACGATCATGGATACCAGAAGGATGGATTCCCAGAATACGAAGGATTCCGGGGTCACAAAACGCTCCCAATGAGCGAAAATCGAGCCGGCCAAACCCGCGAAAAACGCGCTGATGGTGAACGCCGCAAGCTTAAGCTGAGCCACGGGCAGGCCTGAAAGCTGGGCCGCTGTTTCATCTTCACGAATCGCCACCCAGGCGCGACCTAGACGAGAATCTTCCAGTCGCCGGGCAATCAGAACGGACAAAAGTACGGCACCCATAATCAGATAATAATAATGCGTGTTCGTGCTTAATGTGAAGCCGAAAATTTTAGCCGGCCAAATGGCTTCGCCCACGCGCGGCAGGCCTTTGGGGCCGTTGGTCAAGGAATCCCAGTTGTTTAATACCAAACGCGCGATTTCTCCGAAGCCCATGGTTACGATCGCCAAATAGTCCCCACGCAGCCTTAAAATCGGAATGCCTACCCAAACCCGAACGACCACGGCCGCCAGCGCAGCCGCTAAAGTCGCCGGAACAAAACTCCAGCCGCGCACGGACAATAACGCCGCCGTATACGCGCCCACCGCGTAAAAGGCGATGAACCCCAAATCAAAAAGCCCGGCATAACCCAAGGTGAAATTTAAACCCAGGGCCAAAACAACGTAAAGGCCGATTTGCCCGGCCACGCGCAGGGCATAGGGATTAAATCCGCAGAGAACCGGCCATAAAGCCACGGCCGCCAGCACGACCCAGAATCCGACGGTGGATAAGGGAGGTGATTTTTTCGACAGGGGGGAAATTTTAATAGGCATAAGGGACAACCCTATACTTTTTCAGCCACGCGTTCGCCTAAAATACCGGAGGGCCTAATCAGCAGCACGCCGATCAAAACGACAAAAGCCACCACGTCTTTCCATTGGCTGCCGTTGGGGATGTACCCTGCGGCCGCGACCTCCAGAAGGCCCAGAAGAAATCCGCCCAGCACTGCGCCCGTGATATTGCCGATGCCGCCTAAAACCGCGGCGGTAAAAGCTTTGACGCCCGGAAGAAAGCCGAGATTATATTTGATCGAGCCGTAATACATGCCGTTTAAAACCCCGGCAGCGCCGGCCAACGCTCCGCCCACTAAAAACGTGAAGGCAATGATACGGTCCGCGTTAATGCCCATCAAGCCGGCGGTGGCCGTGTCATCCGCGCAGGCGCGCATGGCTTTGCCGATTTTCGTTTTTTGCACCATCAGGTGCAGAACAATCATCAAGAGCAAGGCTGTGGCGAAAATGAGCAATTGAAGCGATCCCGCGGCCACGGGGCCGATGGTGAGAGAGCGTTCCGGCAAAATCGCCGGGAACGGCAGGGATTGATTGCTGACCCAAAGGAACACGGCATTCGACAGCATGATGGACACGCCGATCGCGGAAATGAGCGGCGCCAGGCGCATCGCATGGCGCAACGGCCGGTAGGCGAGGCGCTCGGTGATCACGCCTAAAAGTCCGGCGCCCAGCATGGCCGCGAAAAAAACAATCACGACGCCCGGCCAACCCAAGCCCCAATTGAGGCAAAGCGAAGAGGCGCCCAGCCCCATGAAGGCCCCGATCATCAGAAATTCCGAATGGGCGAAATTAATCATCATGAGGATGCCGTAAACCAAGGTATAACCCAGGGCGATGAGGGAGTAAATGGAGCCTAAAACGAGACCGTTAAAGAGCTGTTGAAGAAACACCAGTATTTAGTTGACGATGGCGAATTCGCCGTTTTTTACCTGAGTCATGGTGATGATTTTGTTTTTGGTGTCGCCTTTATCGTCGAATTCGGTCACGCCCAGAATGCCTTCAAAGCGCGTCCGGCGCAATTCCTCAAGCACCTTGGCGCGGTCCGGGCCGACTTTGGTCAAAGCGTCTAAAACGATATTGGTGGCTTCATAAGCGAAATGGTCGAACGGTTTGACGTCCACGCCCGGGTATTTCTCATTGTATTTTTCCAGAAAAGGCTTGGCCGAGGCCAAGTGCTCGACCGGAATTCCGGTGATGGAAAGATAAGCCCCTTCCGAGGCTTTGCCCGCGACTTTGATCAACTCATTGGTTTTTGAGCCGTCACCCGAGAAAAACGTGGTTTTAAATCCCAACTCTTGGGCCTGGCGCATGAGCAGGGCCGCTTCCATGTAGAGCCCGCCGAAATAAACGCCTTGCGGCTTATCCGCTTTGATGCGGGTGAGGAGAGCCTTGAAATCCCGGTCGCCCATGGCAATGCCGTCAAAGCTGGTGATTTGCCCGCCGCGGCCGGAGAATCGATCCTTAAATTGTTCGGCCAATCCTTGCCCATACGGAGTTTTGTCATGAATCACCGCGATCTTGCGCATGTTGAGTTTGTCGAAGATGAAATCTCCGGCGAATGAGCCCTGCACGTCGTCGGTGGGAACCACGCGGAAAACGGTTTTAGGCAGAACCCAGGATTCCTCGAGTTGTTGACTGGTCAGCTTGGGGTTGGTTGAGGCGGGGGAAATCATGGGAATGCCTGAGCGCGCGTACACTTGGGCCGCGGGGATGGAGCATCCGGAATTGTAGTGCCCGATGACGGCCACGATGTTGGGGTCGGAAGCCACAAGATTGGCGGCGCTCACCGCTTCTTTGGGGTCGGCTCGGTCATCAAAAGCGCGCGCTTCGAGAGGAAAGGGGAAGCGTCCGGATTTGTTCGCTTCCTCCACCGCCAATTCCACGGCCCGGCGTACGCCTTGCCCTTCCGTGCCCACGTCCCCGGTTAAAGGAACGGATACGGCGATACGCACTGTTTTTGATTTTTGCGTGCAGGCAACGGGAAGGGCGGCCAATAGTCCTAAACAAACCGCGCGTAACAATGGATGCATAGCGCTCCCTTTCTCCCTCTCTCCCGAACGTCCCAAACCTCTGTAAAATACGATCAAGGTCTATTATGCAAATTCTTTTTCTTTTCTTGCTGATGGCGGCCATGGCGCTGGCGCCGCTGGGCATGATGATTTTCTGGGCGCTGCAGAAAGGCGTTCCATTGCGCCATTGTTTTTCTTGGCCGCGCTTTTTGATTTTTTCCAGAAGAGGCGTGGTCATACGCAGGACAACGCCCTTGGTGGGCTGTTTGCTGCCGCCCGAATCTTCCGTTGATCAAATCGATTTTTTAAAAACCATCTACAGCCTCGAGCGCGGCCATCCGTCCGCGGATAATCCCATCACCAGGGCTGTATTGAAAGTGGGCCGGGCCAATCGATGGGAGCCGTGGCCCGCGGAACATCTTCGGGAATTTCCGGGTTTGGGCTTGGGCGCGGTGGTGAACGGTCGCGCCGTGATCGCGGGCAGCGCCCGGTTGATGCATATGAGCTCGGTGGAGTGCCCGCCCACGTTGCTGCGCGAAGCGGCCCGGCAGGAAGTGCTCGGCCGCCGCGTTGTGTATGCCGGGTGGGAAGGGCAAGTGCGCGGCTTGCTTTTATTCGAAGAACAACCGTTTGATGATGCCGTTGAAGCCGCCCAGCTTCTTCGGGACCAAGGCGTCAACATCTTGGCCGTCTGTTCCGGCGCGTCCGAAGAAATGGTCGTTCAAACCGCCGGGCTCATCGGCGCCCAAGAGCGGCGCTTTGATTGCGGCCCGGAAGAAAAAGAGGCGCAGATTAAAGAATGGAGCGCTCGATTCACGCGCGTTGTGATGCTGGAGCCGCGCGTGGCCCTTAGCCTTCTGGCTAGAGCCTGGATCGCCCGGCGCTGGGCTCTGCGCTATTTAGGCGCCGCGCTTTTAGCCTTGGCCTTGGGCGCTGCGTCTTTGCTTTTTGCCGGCTGCCAGCGCATTAACAGCCCCCGATTTCTTCAGGGAAACGTCGTGCTCGGCGACGACGGTTTGAGCGCCGTGGCTAATCAGCCCAACTCCGTTTGTTTTTTGATCGCCAAGGATCAATGGGGTGTTCCGGTCATCATCAAACGCTGGCTGAATCCTAAATTTCCTCTGGCGTTTCGCCTGTCCCGAGCGGATTTGATCATTCCATCGCGCCCATGGAAAGGCCCGTTTTATATGGAGGCGTTCCTATTCGTGTCCAAAGACAAAGCCCAGGAATTGCCCGCGCCCAAGGACGCGGCCAGAGGAATGATCGAGCACCCGGTCTTCCCGTCTTTACCCCGGTCCTGGAGAGGCTCGCCGTCTTCCGGCCGCATTGAAATCGCGCTTAAGCGTCCCTAAGCCGATGCCGACGGTAAACCCCGTTAAAGAAAAAAAGAGCCGGCCAAGTGATGATGTTTTTTTCGGCTGGAAAACCATTCTTTTTAATTGCGATTGCCATACCTTCGCGGATGTGATCGTGCAATTATTGAAGGCCATCCGCTGCACCCGTCATCAGGCTGAAACTATTGCCTGGCAAGTGCATAACACCGGCTCGGCCGTCGTCTACCAAGGGCCCCGGGAAAAATGCGAAGCCGTGGCCGCGGTGCTGGAAGACATCAAGCTCAAGGTCAACGTAGCGCAGTAGAATTTCGAGGGCGACGACTTCAACCCGAACATGTGAGCTGACTCACATGGCGGTAAAACGTCATCGGGGTTATAACTGATGGTTTGGCCGCCGCTTCGCCATTTGAGGGCCCAACCTGGAGGTTGCGTCCATGGATGCCCCGGATTCCCACGAATCAAGCATACCGACCATTTTAATGGTCGACGATGACTACGAAGACCGTGAAATCGTCGCCGCATTAATGCGGCATCATTGCTGCCATTTGTTGTTGGCCGCCGGAGCGGCGGAGGGGTTGAAATTAGCCGACCAAGTGAAGCCTGATCTCATTATTTTGGATATCCGTATGCCTGAGTTGGACGGTTTGGAGGCTTTAAAGAAGCTTCGCCAAAACGAAGCGACGCGGGAAACCCCGGTTTTAATGCTGACCGCGGCCGACGATCGCGACAGCATTGACGCGGCTTTTTCCTGCGGGGCCAATGATTATATGACCAAGCCCATTTTTTTGGAGCGATTGAATAAAAAAATCGCCAAACTTCTTTACCCCGCTTTTCCCGGCATGCGGGAGAAGCAGTTGCCCCGCAATGTGATGAAGCCTTTTATGGAACAATGACGCGATGTTTTGATGTTTAGGGACCCTTACCAAATGACGCTGTACTGGGCTCGAAAACTCGTTTCCAGTTCGGCGATCGAGGCCCATTTTCCCGGGAATCCGAGGGCTACGGCCTGATCCAGGGTTTTTTTGGCCTTGAGATTCTTGAGGAATTCATAAAAACCAACGCGTCCGCCTTGCTCCATCAGAAAATTGACCAAAAGCCAGCTCTCCACGTAAAAAATCCGCGCTTCTTTTTCTTTGTGATCGAGCGCGGTTCTGGCGGTGGTCAGCTTGGCTAAGGGCAGGTAATAGCCTTTCAAAAAAGGAAGCGCGTTTTTATAGGCGTTTTGTCCGCCGTCGGGCTTGGCTCGCGATTCCTCCAGCATGGCCAGGCCTTCGTTCAACCAAAGCAAATCATCGCGATGTCCGCCGAAAAACTCAAAGAAAACCAAATGAGCGATTTCATGGGCCAGCACTTCGGCCAATTGCTCTTGGTCGAACGTCAGGATCGAACCCCGGCTGAACATGGCGCCGGACCATTCGGGCATGCCGGACTTTTGAAAATACTCGGCGCCTGTGCGATAAAGATAAATGGGGTACAGGCTGTAGGGCCTGACGGCATCGGTGAGCTTGGTGTCGGCTAAAATACGCTGGTAAATATCGTCCGCCAAACGAACGACGGCCTGGGCTGCTTCCGGAGGGCCGATCACTTTAAAATAAAGACCGTCGATTTCCCGGTAAGGCGCGCCGGGCATGAATCGCGGGTTTTGAGCCACGTTTTGTTGGTTGCTGACGACAGGCCCCAGAGAGCAGCCGCCCAGATAAAGGCCGAACAGGCCAAAGGCGAAGAGCTTATTGATTCGCGGCAACAAGGGGCAAGTGATGAGTTTTATTATGGCGGTCTTCGCGGCGAAGCGTGTTTTGCAGATCGCCGAGCATGCGGATTTGGGCTTTGAGAATGCGGGCAATTTCCGGCTGGGCCCAACCCGACCGGTTCTTTTGACGTTTTAAACGCGCTTCTTTATGCCGCAAGGCGCCGCTTGCGTCTTCGAGCAGCTTGGGGATGGTTTCCAAGCCTTCGAAACTGTGGCCTAAGCGCGATTTGACGAAATAGCCGTTGACGAATTCATCGAAGGCATCCGGCCCTTCAAGATAAGCGATTCGCCCTTCGAATAAATAATCGAACCACATATACCCGTAAAAATCCCGGGCCGCAGCCGCTAAAACATTCACGTCAAGGGCTGAGAGATAAATAGCCTCCGCTTTAAACGCGCGGGCTTCGGATTCCAGGGAATAGGGGCGACGGCGGAAGTGATCATAGGCGTGCTGGATTTCATGGGCTAAAATCGCGGCTTGAAAATCCGGCTGCTGATCGCGCAGCCCCGTGTCCATGACGATTTCCCGGTTGACCGAGTCAAAATGAGCCGACTCCTTGTTTTCTTCGAGTTTGCCGTAATGGAATTGATAACGTTCGGCCGTGAGGCGCTTCAACGCCTCGCGCAAATGCCCCAGCTTGCTGGCCAGCGGGGCCCGGCTTATTCTTTGTTGGAATAAAGCTAAAACGCGTTTCAATTCCCGGTTGGCCGGCATAAAACCTCCAGGGCTTCCTGGGCGCCTCGGATCACGGCATTGATTGCTCCTGGAAAAAGCGGGCGAACAGCTTGGTGTCCGTTTTTTGGGCCGATGCGTTGTCGTAAATGGGCGTTTCCGTGAAAAATACCGTCCATAAACTTCCCCGTTGAATGACTTGAAAAGGAAGCCCCAAGCGCGTGGCCGTGTGCGTGAGCGAGACCGCAAATTTTTTGCTTCGGGCCTCGAGTTTGGGGTAAGGGTTGACGCGTTTCAAGACATTTAACGCGGCCAAGCCTCCGGCCACGGCCACGGGATTGCCGGAGAGCGTGCCCGCATGATAAACGCCGCCCAAAGGCGCCAAAATATCCATGAAGCGCGCGGCGCCGCCCACGGCCGCGATGGGGAAACCGCCGCCGATAATTTTGCCCAGGCAAACCAGATCGGCTTCCATGGCATCCGCCAAGCCGCCCCATTTCAGGCGAAAACCGGTGATGACTTCATCCGCGATCAGGAGGCTGCCGTAACGGCGGGTGAGGGAACGCAGTCCTTCCAAAAATCCGGCTTTGGGCAAAACCAGGCCCATATTCGCGGCCGCGGGTTCGACGATCACCGCCGCAATTTTATCCCCGGTTTTTTTAAACGTTTCCTCAACGGCCGTCAAATCGTTGTAGGGCACAACGATGGTTGTTTTTGCCCAGGCTGCCGGCACGCCCAGCGAAGACGGTTGCCCCAAGGTCAAGGCGCCGGAGCCGGCCGCCACCAACAGGCTGTCATGATGCCCGTGATAGCCGCCTGAAAATTTAACGATGAAATCCCGCCCGGTCGCGCCGCGTGCGATGCGCAGCGCGGTCATGGCGGCTTCGGTTCCTGAGCTCATTAAGCGCACGCGTTCGATGGTTTTTGGGAAGGCCCGGCGGAGGGTTTCCGCCAGAAGGATTTCGTTTTCATGGCAGGCGCCGTAACTGGCGCCCTTGTTCATGGCTTGGCGAGCGGCCGCCAAAACCTGAGGATGTCCGTGGCCCAGGATCAGAGCGCCCCAGGACTGAACTAAATCAATGTAGCGCTTCCCGTCCGCATCCCAGCAATAAGGCCCTTTGGCTTTGCGGATAAAAAGAGGGTGGCCGCCGACGCTTTTAAAGGAGCGCACCGGGGAATTGACCCCGCCGACCAAGATTTTTTTGGCGCGATTAAACAGTCGCTCTGATTTTGGCCTTATCATGGGCAGTTGTCGTTAAAAATGCCTTCCCCGCTTGATACAAAAAAACAATGGCCAGAAGAAAGAGCAGAGCGCCGGCTGCGTTGACCAAAGAGAATGTCAACCCGCCTTTGATCCAGTTGATATTGATGCCGGCGAGCGCGGCCAGAGTGACCACGGCCATGAACGCGCAGGGGATTGCGGTCACCAACCATTGGCGCTTTTCTTTTTTTAGCCAAACCGTGACCGCGGCCAAGGTCAGGCACGCCAAGAGTTGATTGGATGCGCCGAACAACGGCCAATAGGCTTTCCAGGCCGGGGGAGCCCCTGGTTTGGCGGCTAATAGAATAATCAGCGGCAGGGCCATGGTGACGCCCGTGCCCAAGTATTTGCCTGACGGTCCGGCCAGCCCGGTTAATTCCTGGAAAATGTAGCGGCCCAGGCGTGTTGAGACATCCAGGGTGTCATAGATGAACGTGGCAAAGGCGAGCTTGCCGAAGGAAACGCCGAAGGCATAGGGAATGCCGCCGACGGTCATAAATGCGGCCAAGCCCCGGGCATAAATTTCATCGGGAGATAAATGCGCGGCTTTGCCCTCGGCGGACATGGTGATAAAGGCTCCCAAGGCCACCAGCGCCACAAAAGCCTCCAAGAGCATGCCGCCGTAGCCCACGATTTTGGCGTCCGTTTCTTTGGCTATTTGTTTTGAGGTCGTGCCCGAGGACACCAGCCCGTGAAAACCCGAGCACGCGCCACAAGCGATGGTGGTGAATAGAAAAGGGAATACGGTGACTCCGGTTGGGATCCAATGAGTGTCCGGAGGCGTCCACCCTGACGGGATTGCAGGGCGGTAGAAGAGAAATCCGACAATGCCCGCAGCTAAGCTTGCGTACAACAGGAATCCGCCTAAATACCCTCTGGGTTGTAGAAGCGTCCACAGGGGAATGACGCTGACGACAAAACAATAACCAAGAATAATGATTTGCCAGGTTTTTAGTCCTAGGGCCAGGGGAAAATGCTGCCCCAACCGGATGAAGAAAAGAAGAAGGCCGACTCCGATGATCGTTAATAAAGAAAGTGAGAGTTTGTTTTTGCGCATGACCGCTCCCATGCCCAAGGCCAAAATCAGGTAAAAAATCGAGGTGGTGGCCACGCCCGGCCCGAAATTCTGCTCCCCTAATTCCGGGCGGCTGATAAACGCAGCCGCGGTCAAATCTGTGAAAACAAGGATTACATAAAGGAGGGAGAGCCAGATAAAAACCAAGAATATTTTCTGGGCGAAGGGGTTGATGTGAATGCCCACCACTTCCGCGATGGAGCGCGCTTGATGGCGCACGGAAGCCATCAAGGCCGAAAAATCATGAACCGCGCCGATGAAAATTGCGCCCAGGACCACCCAAATCCAAGAGAGCGCCCAACCGTATTTGCCCGCCGCTAAAATGGGGCCGGCAATGGGGCCGACAGCGGCGATGGCCGCAAAATGCTGGCCTAAAAGAATAACGGGTTTGGCGGGCACGTAATCATTGCCGTCATTCATGGCGACGGCAGGCGTGACGCGCTTGGGGTCAAGGCCGAACACGCGGCCGACAAAGCGTCCGTAAAAAATATACCCGAGGGCCAAGGCCAAAGCCCCGCCCAAACCGATGACAACAAGCGGCATTTCGTTTTAGTTTAGCTTTTGAGACGGGACAGTGTCCGCTAGAGAAGGCTTAGGACTTCTTCGGTAAAGTAAGAGATGATCAAATCCGCGCCCGCGCGGCGGATGGACAGCAAGGATTCCATGAGCACGTCCTGGCGCCGGGCCATGCCGCTTTGAGCGTATTGCTCAAGCATCCAGGCTTCGCCGGAAACTTGGAACGCGGCCATCGGGTGGGAGAAGGTTTGCTTGGCCCTGGCGATAATGTCCAGGTACGGCAAAGCGGGTTTGACCATGACCATATCCGCGCCTTGCTCGATATCCAGGCGGATTTCGCGCAGCGCTTCCTCGGCATTGGCCGGGTTCATTTGATAGGACTTTCGATCGCCGAAACCCGGCGTTGATTGTGCTAATTCCCTAAACGGGCCGTACATGGTTGAAGCGTATTTGGCGGCGTAGGAGAGAATAATCGTTTCCTTAAAATTATTTCGATCCAGGCTTTGGCGAATTGTCGCCACTTGAGCGTCCATCATGGCGCTGGGCGCCACGATATCAGCTCCTGCTTGGGCCAAGCTCGCGGCTGTTTTTGCGATGAGCTCAAGCGTGGCGTCGTTGTCCACGCGTTCGCCTGTCAACACTCCGCAGTGCCCATGATCCGTGTATTCGCAAAAGCACAGATCAGCGGCCACGACCAGTTCGTCGCCGAACGATTTTTTAATCGCCCGAACCGCGTTTTGAATAATCCCTTTTTCGTGCCAGGCTCCGGTCGCTTCGGGATTTTTGTTGTCAGGGATGCCGAAGAGGATGACGGAGCGGCCGCCTTTTTTAACGAAGGTTTCAAGATGGCGCAGGAGATCGCTCAAGCAGCGTTGCGGGTGATTGGGCAATTGGCCCACGGTTTTTGATTCCGGCCCTTCTCTGACGAAAAGCGGGGCCATGAGTTGATCCTTGGCCAGCCGTGTTTCCTGGACCATGGCGCGCAGGGCCGGGGTGCGCCGCAAGCGCCGGGGGCGTTGGGCGACGGCGAAATCGGGGCGGCGGTTGGAAGGGGTTGTTTGCCGGGGGGCTGTTTTTAGGGGCATGGTTTCCTTCTATTATACGAGAGCCGGGTCAAAAAATTTGAGCCGCCGGGAAACGGCTATAATGGCGAACGCGTGTTGTTCGGGATTTTGTTATCTTTGGTTTTTATGAACGCTTCCGCCTACGACTTTACTCGGCCCGCCGGCAAGGCGGTTATTTTTGGGGATTCGCGGCCCCAGGACCCCTTTGAACGCCTGATCGGTTTGGAAAATACGGACCGCATCCGGCCCCAAATTTTTCAAACCATCGCCAGTGAGAAAGCGAACGCTATTTTTCATGCGGGCGATATCGCCGCCAACGGCGCTTTGCGTGCCGGTTTTTGGAAATGGACGGGTTGGGAAACATTCCGGCGCGAAGTGTGCGCGACTGTGGGTTGCGGGGCCAATTTTTTTCCGGCCATCGGCAATCATGATTACGGCAATGTTTGGGGCCATCTTCCGGGTGTGTCCGCCCGCGCACTGCGCCTTTATTTTGAGCAATTCCCGCATTTGGGCGGCCGCACCTATTACAGCGTGTCGATGGGGCCGGTTCTGTTCTTGGTGATGGATTCCAATTTTGAATATTTTGGCGAGCGAACGCTTCAGGAAGAGGTGGCCTGGGCGCGCGCGGTTTTGGAGCGCGGGCAGGCTGATTTAAATGTGACGCATATCCTGCCCATTTATCATCACCCGGCTTACACCAATGTGTCGCGCCACGTCAAGGAACGGCGCGAAGTCCAGGAACATTTTGTCGAATTGTTTAAGCGTTATGCAAAGGTCAAAGCCGCGTTCTCCGGGCATGTGCACAGTTATGAGCGCATCCCCAGGGAAGGGATTCAACATATCGTGACCGGCGGGGGCGGGTCCCCGCGCTTTAAGCTTAAAGTCGGAAAAGGCCGGCGCCATTTGGATTTATACGCTGAATCGGACACGACGTTGCGGGATTTCCATTACATGCGTTTGACGACGGAAGCGGCCGGCCTGCGCGTGGAAATGGTCCGGCTTCACCAAGGCGCGTGGAGCGTCGGCGATTCTTTTCTGCTTAAGGCGAAAACGGATCATGTTTTTCAGGGCAGCGGCGCCGCAAAATAATTCGGAGGAAGTATGATCTCTGAGGCACCGGAGTCAACAGTGGACCATAAAAAAACGGCTCAAAAATTCGTGTATTCCTTCGGTTCCGGCGCGGCCGAAGGCGATGCCGATTTAAAAAATTTATTGGGCGGCAAAGGCGCCAATCTGCATGCCATGACCAAGCTGGGCTTGACCGTTCCTCCGGGGTTCACGATAACGACCGAGGTTTGCACGCACTATTACCAAAGGAATCAACAATACCCGAAAACGCTTGAGGCGCAGGTCGAGGAGGCTTTGGGCCGCATCGAGGCGTCCATGAATTTTAAATTCGGGGACTCGGTCAAGCCGCTGCTGGTTTCCGTGCGTTCGGGAGCGAGATCGAGCATGCCCGGGATGATGGATACGATTTTGAATTTGGGTTTAAACGACGCAACGGTGCGCGCTTTGGCGGCGCTGACCGACAACGAACGTTTCGCTTACGACAGCTACCGCCGGTTTGTGTCCATGTACGCAAAAATCGTTTTGGGTTTGGACGGGGCTTTTTTTGAGAAAGCCCTCGATAAGAAAAAGCGGGAGAAGGGAGCCACGGCCGATCATGAGTTATCTGCCCAGGACGCGAAGGCCTTGGTCGAGGAATATAAATCTATCGTGATGATGAAAACAGGGAAACCCTTCCCTCAGGATCCCAAGGAACAGTTGTGGGGAGCCGTCGGCGCGGTGTTCGGCTCTTGGATGAAGCCCCGGGCCGTGGCTTATCGAAAGTTGAACCATATCCCCGAGTCCTGGGGCACGGCCGTCAACGTCCAGTGCATGGTGTTCGGCAATATGGGCGAGGATTCGGCCACCGGCGTGGCGTTCACCCGCGATCCGGCGTCCGGGGAGAAGGAATTTTTTGGCGAATTTTTGGTCAATGCCCAGGGCGAAGACGTGGTCGCCGGCATCCGTACGCCGCAGCCTATCAATGCGGCGTCGCAGAATACCGCGAACGGCCATCATCAAACGCTCGAAACCTTGATGCCCGCGCTTTACGGTGAATTGGCCGCCATCGGCGGCCGCCTTGAGAAAAATTTCCGGGATATGCAGGATATTGAATTTACTATCCAACAGGGCCGGCTTTATATCCTTCAGTGCCGCAACGGAAAAAGAACGGCCAAGGCTGCGCTCAAAATGGCCGTGGATATGGTTCATGAGGGTTTGATCGACAAGAAAGAGGGCATTTCGCGGGTCCGCCCAGAGCAATTGGAGCAGCTTTTGCATCCGACCATCGATCCTAAGGCCAAGAGAGACGTGATCGGCCGTGGGCTTCCGGCTTCTCCCGGCGCCGCCTCCGGCGCTATTGTATTTGATCCGGAAACTGCGGAGCGCTGGGTTAAAGAATCCAAAAAGAAAGTGATTTTAGTGCGCGTGGAAACCAGCCCGGAGGATATCGTGGGCATGAATGTGGCGCAGGGCATTTTAACGGCGCGCGGCGGCATGACATCGCATGCCGCTGTCGTGGCTAGGGGCATGGGCAAATGCTGCGTGGTTTCTTGCGCTGGGCTTGAGATCGATGAGAATAAAAAAGAGGTCGCTTTCAGCGGCCGGGTTTTCAAAGAAGGCGATGACTTGACGCTCGACGGCGCAACCGGCGAGGTGATGGCCGGGGTCCTGCCCACGGTCCCTGCGGCCGGCGACGCAAATTTTACGGAATTCATGGGTTGGGCGGATGAATTCCGCCGTTTGGGCGTGCGGGCCAATGCCGACACCCCAAAAGACGCGGCCCAAGCCCGTTCCTTTGGCGCGGAAGGCATCGGGCTTTGCCGCACCGAACATATGTTTTTTGAGCCGGATCGCATCACCGCAGTGCGCGAGATGATTTTGGCTAAGACCGCCGAAGACAGGGAGCGCGCCCTTCATAAAATTTTCCCCATGCAAAAGCAGGATTTTGTCGGTATTTTAAAGTCCATGCGCGGATTTCCGGTCACGATCCGTCTTTTGGACCCGCCGCTTCATGAATTTTTGCCTCATGGCGACCAGGAATTGAAAGAGCTGGCCGATGATTTAGGCATCAGCGTCGAGGACATCCACCGCCGGGCGGAGCACTTAAAAGAATTTAATCCCATGCTGGGCTTTCGCGGCTGCCGTCTGGGCGTGATTTACCCGGAAATCTATTCGATGCAGGCCAAAGCCATTATGGAGGCGGCTGCGGAGCTAGCCATTCAGGGCGTCGAGGTGTTGCCGGAAATCATGATCCCGCTGGTGGGGTATGATTCCGAGTTCGAGGCGATCCGCGAGGACATCGATCGTCAGTGCCGGGCCGTGCTTCAAAAATTAAAAACCAAGGTGGACTATAAAATCGGAACCATGATCGAGCTGCCCAGGGCTTGCCTGGTTGCGGATCGAATCGCGAAAACAGCCGAGTTTTTCAGCTTCGGCACCAATGATTTGACCCAGATGACCTTGGGCATTTCCCGCGATGACGCGGCTTCGTTTATCGGGTCTTACGTCGAGAAGAAAATTTTTGCAACGGACCCCTTCAGCTCGCTCGATCAGGAGGGCGTGGGCGCTTTGGTCATCCAGGCCGTCAAATTGGGCCGCCAAACAAGAAAGGATTTGAAAATCGGCATTTGCGGCGAGCACGGCGGCGATCCCGCGTCCGTTCATTTTTTCCATAAAGCGGGCCTTGATTACGTCAGTTGCTCGCCTTTCCGGGTGCCCGTCGCGCGCCTCGCCGCGGCCCAAGCCGCGCTTTCTGAGAACGAGTGAAAGCATTGGCGGCTCTATGCGTCGGCCTTTTGTTATTTACGGCCCCTTCCGTTCTGTTCTTGAGTCTTCTCTAGATCCATCTAAAGTCGATGGGACGCCGTCGTACTCAATACTAAGAATATGCCGGCAGAGAACAGAAGCCTCAGCGTGGTAGTTTCTATTTTCTATTCCTGCGTTGTAGGCATAAGACAAAACAGACCGGCAATCGGGACTTTCTAAATTCCCGTTCGAATAGGAAACGCTTAGGATTGCACCGGTACGGGCTTTGGACTTTTTTAGTCCCACAAACCGATGCAAAAAATCTCCCACCGATGCTCTAACCAGACGCCCATCTCTGCTCTTTGAGACAACAATTTGGGGAGAAGAGGACAGTCTGTCGGTGATCTCATTAATGATCGCGCCAGGGAGGATGATATGAAAGAGAAGCAGTTCGATCGGACTTTCGGGAGGATCAATTGGCCCTGTCGCGCCAAGAGAAATGCGGCCATAGCGATTGCAGGGGACGACAGCTTCTCCAATCCAAGCGTTGGGGCAGCAGGGGTGACGCCTCTCGGGATTAGGCATTTTGGTCACCTCTTCCTCGCTGGCGCCATAACGCCAGTAGGTGTAGGTACAATTCTCATTATTTGAATCCGGCAATCTTTTGATCAGCGTCACGGTCTGTCCTTCGTTGACCGTAACCCCGGCATGAAAATTAAGAAAATCGTAGACGTTGATAAGTTCGTGCGCGCCGTCGCCGATTAGTGCGACGTTCTGTGTCCATGCTGCTGCCTCGATAACATTGGTCAGCGTTAAAATCCAAGCCATCATGGTGGCCGCCGATTTTTGTCGAGAGGACATTTTCAGCACCCCCTGCTCTTTTAGGTCTTTTATATGTATACACCCCCCCCTGGGAATTTCAAGAGGAAATAAAAAGTTGGCCAGGGGTAAAGAATTGATAATGCAGCCTGCCCTTAGCGATGAGCCAAGACCGTATTTCGCAAGGCTGGTTTTAAAAATTGACTAATTTCATCTATGGTCAAAAAAACTATTGATTTTTTTATACTATAGGTTAAAATAGTATAGATACATTATGGTTCCTATACGACGTTACCTGGCCCCGCAAGTTACCCGCGATCTTAAGGAAAAAATGGTGATTGTGGGGGGACCCAGGCAGGTGGGCAAAACCACTTTGGCCAAAAGCCTGCTTAAAAATACGCAGGGCTACCTTAATTGGGATATTCCAGAGCATCGCGAAAAAATTCTGAGATACCAACTCCCCCGGGCTCCCCTTTGGGTGTTTGACGAAATACACAAATACCGCTCTTGGCGCAATTACTTAAAGGGGCTTTACGATAAAAACGGCCCCGGGCAGAAAATGCTCGTTACGGGAAGCGCTCGTTTGGATTTCTACCGTTTTGGCGGCGACTCGCTTCAAGGCCGCTATCACTATTTAAGATTCCATCCGCTTTCTGTCGCGGAATTAAAAATCACCAACAGAAAAGATTTTGACGCACTCTTGACTCTCGGCGGGTTTCCAGAGCCGTTTTTTAAAGGATCGCCGGAGGCGGCCAAACGCTGGGCCCGCGAATATCGCAACCGCCTCATCCGCGAAGACATAACCGCCCTGGAAGGCATTCAAGACCTTGGCAATTTGGAGCTTCTTATTCTTCGCCTGCCCGAATTGGTGGGCAGCCCTCTTTCCTTAAATGCCCTCCGGGAGGATCTTTTGGTAAGCCACAAAACAATGGCTCATTGGATTATGGCGCTCGAGCGCCTATACGCTGTTTTCCGAATTGCCCCATTCGGCCCACCGAAAGTTCGCGCCATCAAAAAGGAGCAGAAGCATTATCATTTCGACTGGTCTTTGGTTCCAGATTTGGCTGCGCGTTTTGAAAATATGGTGGCCGCGCATCTTTTAAAGACAATTCATTTTAAAGAGGACGCCAAGGGCAAGGACATGGAATTGAGGTATTTCCGCACTCCGGATGGCCGCGAGGTGGATTTCGTGGTGTTGGAAGACAGGAAACCGATACAGCTGGTTGAATGCAAGTGGAGCGATTCGGAAATCAGTAAAAATTTACGCTACCTTAAGGTAAAGTTCCCAGAGGCCGAAGCCTGGCAACTTTCAGCCGCCGGCAAAAAAGACTACGTTTCCCCCGATGGCATTCGCGTCGTCCACGCTTTGGAATTTTTGAAAAGTCTTATTTAGTCAAGAAGTGCCGTCGGCTAAATCAGCCGCAGCCGCAGGCTGCGATCGAAAATTTTGGCACAAATACTTTCCTTCAGGCTTTTTTCTCAAAAGCGATACAAGGGAGAAACAAGCTAGAAACGACGGCCGGGCCGCTATTGAAGCGGATTGACGGCGGAAAGCCCCTGAATGTTTTCAAAATGCTTCAGGTCCGCCGTGCAGATTTGATTGACGCCGTGCTCCAGGGCCGTGGCGGCTAGGTAAAGATCAAAAATCAACCCGCCACGCCTTTGGGGAAAATTTTTGAGCAATTCCGCCGTGATGGCATTCGCTTTCAACGATGGGATGAGGATGGAGAGGCCGCAATGCATCATGGATTCCACGATTTCCGCAGCGACGGAAGCCGCAATGGGCGGGTTGGTTTTTTTAGGATGAGTCACGACGGAAAAAAATTCCCATAACACCTGAGGAGCCAGGCAGAATTCCCCGCGTCTGTTGAAAGCGTCCGATAGGAACGAACGGGCGCGTTCATGCCCGGGCGCATTCGTCAGCCAAGCGTAAACCAGGATGTTGGTATCGATTAAAGTCAACGGTATTTACCTCGCCTTTCTTTGACTTTGGGCACTTTATGCTCCAGGTATTCTTCATAAATGGACCCCCGATCCAAACCGCCTTTAAGCGACGCGTTGAAGGGGGGAAAGCGATCCATGAGGGAATCTCCCTGCGCCGGAGCGTGGGAAGGTTTGTAGAGATATTGGCGTAACGCCTCCTCCACTACCGCTCGAAGCGGTTTATCCTGCTCTAAGGCCAAGCGTTTAGCTTGCTTGAATAAAGAGTCGTCCAGCATCAGCGTCGTTTTATGCATTTCAAATACAGTTTACCATAAAACCATATTTACGTCAATAAGGGCAAATAACAGAAATGGTTGGGTTCAGAAAAAAATACCGACGAATTGTCTAAGCTAAAACGTCGTCGGCTGAAATCAGCCGCAGCAGCTTTTGGGGGAGCCTTGCTCGCCTTTGGCTTTGAAGGACTGACCGCAGCCGCAGGTCGAGGTGGCGTTGGGGTTGTTGATGGTGAATCCGCCGCCCATCATGGCGTCTTTGTAATCGATGGTCACGCCATCGAGGTAGTTGACGCTGTTGGCGTCCACTAAAACCGTAATGCCGTGAAGATCGCTGACCGTATCGCCTTCTTGTTTTTTATCAAAGGCCATGCCGTAGGAAAATCCGCGGCACCCGCCTGCTTGCACGAAAACGCGCAGGCCTAAATCCTGGGCCGCTTGCTTGGCCAGCAATTCTTTGACTTTTTGGCTTGCGGGTTCGGTTAATGTGACCATGAGATTCTCCTTCAATTAAGGGTACCTCCTTATTATATCAGAGCGCAAGGGGGGGCGCCTGCCGGGGGCTTATGGGTTGTCGATGTCGAGCAACCGGGCTTTTGGCTTTGCATCCGTATCAAGCGTGAGGCATGTTCCGGGGTAAATGGAAGGGGTCTCTCCGGTGAGCCATTGAACGAGGCCGCCCAATTGCGGTTGATGCCCCACCAGCGCGGCTTGAGCGTAATTTTTACCTTCGAATTC